>DATBCP010000242.1:0-15467 GCA_036270435.1 Rhizomicrobium sp.
AAATCCAGCCGTCCCACCGACACCACCCGGCCCAGCGACTTGGGCAGATTGGCGAAGACGGTTGGCCGGCCTTTCTCGTCCTTGTGGGTGGTGACGAAGCCGGAGGGCTTGTGGTAGCGCCACAGCCGCGCAGCCTCGGGCTCGGTCAGCGGTTTTTCGTCGACCTGGATGACATTGTTGGCGGTGACATTGAGGGCAGGCGAGGTGACGATGACGCCGTCCAGCTTCACACGGCCCTCCAGGATCAGCTTTTCGGCATCGCGGCGGGAACAGATACCGGCCCGGGCGATGACTTTGGCTATGCGCTCGCCGTCTGGCTTTTTATCAGCGGGCAATGCTAATCCCTTCCTGGTGTCGTGGTTTCGAAGTTCGCTATATCGTTGATATCAGGCTCCTGGCGAACTTCGAAACCAGAACGACACCAGGACTCAAAAAAGTTGCTAGTGTCCTTCGATTTTCGAAATTCGTTGGGCGCTCGATATATAGAGATCAATACGAATTTCGAAAATCGGGACACTAGCCATGAACGATACGCAAGCCATAGCACTGGCGCTGGAAGAAGCGAAATCCGCGGCCGCACGGGGCGAGGTGCCCGTGGGCGCCGTGTTGCTGGCGGCCGACGGCGCGCTTCTGGCCAGGGACGGCAACCGCATCCTGGAACGCAAGGACCCCACCGCCCATGCTGAAATGCTGGTGATGCGGGCGGGCGCGAAAGCCCTGGGCAATGAAAGGCTGATCGGGACGACGCTCTATGTGAGCCTGGAGCCTTGCGCCATGTGCGCCGGCGCCATGGCCATGGCGCGCATCGGCCGGCTGGTGTTCGCTGCTTGCGATCCCAAGGGCGGCGCCGTGTTGCATGGTCCACGCTTTTTCGAGCAGCCCACCTGTCATCATCGTCCGGCCATCACGCAGACCGAACTGCATGCCATGGAGGCGGGGGAGATCCTCAAGGACTTCTTCCGCGCGCGGCGAAGTTAACTTCGTTGTCATTCCCGGCGAGCCGAGCGCGTCGGCGCGAGGCGAAGGAAGGGAACCCAGGCGGATAGAATCCGCTCGTTCGTTCCACCTGGGTCCCCTTCCCTCGCGCTCACTTTCGTTCGCGCTCGCCGGGGATGACACCAGTTTTGAAACTAAAACCACGCCGGCGAGAAACCGGGAAAGCCCAGCTGCAAGACTTCGCGGGCCGCGATCAGCCCGATGCCGGCGCCGATCAGCACATCGCTCAAGAAATGCGCTGTCAGCAGCGCGCGCGTCACCGCCAGCAGCGCGGCAACGGCAAACCAGGCCGGCCACCACATCGGCCACACGCAGGTGAAGATCACCGCCACGCAACAAATGGTCAGCGCATGGCCACTGGGGAAACTGTTGTAGTCGGGATTGAAGGCCAGCGGCATGAAGCCATACAGCCCCATCTCCATATCGTCGCGCGGGCGCCTGCGGCCCAAGACCAGCTTGATCACATGCAGTACGGCGCTGCCCATGGTCAGGCTGGCGATGAAGGCCAGGCTGTAATTGACCAGCTGGGTCGCTTCTTCGGCCCGCACACCGAAATGGCGCATGCCTGCCGCCACAATGATCGCCAGGATGGCGGCCGCCAGCCAATGACCCGCCTTGGCATAATGGGTGATGCTGTCCAGCCCCTTATGCACCCGTGCGCTGACATGGTCGTAGATGAAATGGGCGAGCTGGCGGTCGATCGCCAGCGCCAGGACGCCGATCAGGATGGAGACAAAGCCCGCCCACAAAAGCATGACAGTTGGGTGCCTTGCTAGCGCGGTTCTGTCAACGATTCACTGCGCCAGCCCGCGCGCGCGGACGCGCGCATCGGCGGCCGTAGGGCGCTTTTTCAGCGCTTTAGGGCGCGCCATCCAATATCGGTACGGTAAAAAGCCCCATTCCAGTGGATTTCCTTGACCGCGGCATAGGCGCGGGCCTGGGCTTGCGCCACGTCCTTGCCCAAGGCCGTAACATTTAACACCCGTCCGCCCACGGCCAAAATGTCGGAGTCTTTTTGCTCGGTACCGGCATGGAAAAGCGTAATGCCCGGCAATTGCGCGGCCGTCTCGAGCCCGGAAATGACATGGCCTTTTTCGGTGGCGCCGGGATAGCCCCTGGACGCCATCACCACGGTGAGCGCAGCTTCATCGCGCCACGCCAGCGGCGCAAGCTTGCCCTCGCGCGCCGCCAGCAGGGCCGTCAGCAGGTCGCTTTTCAGCCGGGGCATCAGCACCTGGCATTCGGGATCGCCGAAGCGGCAATTGTATTCCACCAGCTTGGGACCATCCTTGGTGATCATGAGGCCCAGATACAGCACGCCCATATAGGGCCTGCCGTGCGCGGCCATGGCAGCCACCGTCGGCTTGATGAATCGTTCCATCGCCACCTGTTCCAGCGCGGGCGGCAGGACCGGCGCCGGTGAATAGGCGCCCATGCCGCCGGTATTGGGCCCGACATCGCCATCGCCCACGCGCTTATGGTCTTGGGCGCCCGCCAGGGGCACGACATGGGTGCCATCGCTCAAAGCGAAGAAGCTTGCTTCTTCGCCTTGCATGAATTCCTCGACCACAATGGCATGGCCGCTTTCGCCAAAGCCGCCTTCAAACATGAAGTCGATGGCCTTGTGACTTTCATGCCTGTCGGACGCGATGATCACGCCTTTGCCGGCGGCCAGGCCGTCCGCCTTGATCACCACCGGATAACCCAGTGTCTCGGCATAAGCCTTGGCGGGTTCGGGCATGGTGAAACGCCGGTATTGGGCGGTGGGAATGCCCACCTCCATGCAAAGGTCTTTGACAAAGCCCTTGGACCCTTCCAGCACCGCGGCGGCTTTGGAGGGGCCGAAGGCGCGGATGCCGGCGCCTTCCAACACATCCCACAGACCGCCGACCAGTTGGGCGTCCGCGGCGATTACCGCAAAGTCGATTCGGGTTTCCACAGCGAATTTGGTCAGTGCGGCAAAATCGGATGCGGCAATCGGCACGCGCTCCGCGAGCTGGGCGATTCCGGCATTGCCGGGGGCGCAATACAGCTTTGTCAGCAGCGGGCTTTTGGCCAGCGCCCAGGCCAGCGCATGCTCGCGGCCACCGGAACCCACCAACAGAACCTTCACCACGTATCCTTTCTTTGGCTCGCCATTTTTCGCCGCCCCCCTGTATCATAAGGGTCATGAGCGACGCAGCCTTTTCGAATCTGCCGGAATTTTCGGTCACAGAATTGTCCGCTGCCCTCAAGCGCACGGTGGAAGACCAGTTCGCCCTGGTCCGGGTGCGGGGCGAGATTTCCGGCCTGAAATTCCATTCCTCCGGCCATGTCTATTTCGACCTCAAGGACGACAAGGCGGTGCTGAATGCGGTGATCTGGCGGGGCACGGTGCCCCGGCTGCGCATCCGTCCCGAAGCCGGGATGGAAGTGATCCTCACCGGCAAGCTTTCCACCTATGCCGGCACCTCGCGCTACCAGATCATCGTCGAACAGGTCGAGCTGGCGGGCCTGGGCGCGCTGATGGCGCTGCTGGAGGAACGGCGCAAAAAGCTGGCCGCCGAAGGCCTGTTCGAGTCCGCCCGCAAGAAGAAACTGCCTTTCCTGCCCGAGGTGATCGGCGTGGTCACTTCGCCCACGGGTGCTGTGATCCGCGACATCATGCACCGGCTGGAAGCGCGCTTTCCCCGCCGGGTGCTGCTGTGGCCGGTGGCGGTGCAAGGCGACAAGGCACCTTCGGAAATCGCCGCGGCGATCGCCGGCTTCAATGCTTTCAGGCCGAAACCCGATCTCATCATCGTGGCGCGTGGCGGCGGGTCGGTGGAAGACCTGATGGCCTTCAATGATGAAGCGGTGGTGCGTGCCGCCGCCGCCAGCCTGATTCCGTTGATCTCGGCGGTGGGCCATGAGACCGACACGACCCTGATCGATTTTGCCGCCGATGTGCGGGCGCCCACGCCCACCGCCGCCGCCGAACTGGCGGTTCCGGTCAGGACGGAATTGCTGGCCCAGACGCTCGATCTGGAGCGGCGCGCCTTGCGCTGTTTCAGCAAGGGGATGGAGGACCGCCGCCGCCACCTGGCACAGTTGGTGCGCGTCCTGCCGCGCGCCGAAAGTCTGTTCGCCGCGCCTCGCCAGCGGCTGGATACGGCCTCGGACAAGCTGCAACACGGGCTCACCCGCACTCTCAAGATCCATGATGTGCGGTTCAACAAGGCAGGCAGCAGGCTGCGCGATCGCATGCTCAAAGACCGGCTGGCCATCTGCGGCGAGCGGACTGCGGCGCTGGGGGAACGCGCAACAAGAGCGGAAAAAAACCGGCTGGCCCAGGCCCGGCGGCGGCTGGAGGGCTTGGGCCGCGAGCTGGAACTGATTTCCTATCGGTCGGTGCTCGAACGCGGTTTTGCCCTGGTTCGCGCCGAGGACGGGACGGTACGCCGCCGGGCCGCGTCCGTGAAGCCGGGCGAGGCGTTGACACTGACGTTTGCCGATGGCGACGCCCACGCCCAGACCGGCGAAGGCGCGGAAAAGCCGAAGCCCGCTAAAAAGAAACTGGGCAGCGATCAGGGCTCGCTTTTCTGATACCGGATTGGGTACACTCGCCAACCATGAACATCATGGAACGCGACCAGGGTGAAGCCAGGCTCCATTATCTCGATGGAGAGTATGAAGTTGTCGCCCCCGGCAGCTATGTGGTCTGCGCCGTCACGGGCGCCCATATTCCCCTGGATGCGCTGCGCTATTGGAGCGTGGACCTGCAGGAAGCCTATGCCAGCCCTGCCATCGCCACGGCGCGGGCGCAGGAAAAAGGCCTTGTCCCCAGATAGAAGCACGATGCGGCGCAGAGCCTTTCTCGGCGCATCGCTGTCTCTGGCTGCTATGCCCGTCGTGGCCGAGGGTGAGGTTGGCGGCCAAGCCAACCGAACGCCGGTGCGTTTCTCCGTCTCCGGCGCCCTGACGCAAGGAAGCCTGGTGCTGGGAACCGCACCGCGCGGCTCGCTGGTGGCGCTGGATGGACGCCCGCTGCGGGTGACCGCCGAGGGCCGCTTCACCTTCGGCTTCGCGCCCGACCAAACCAGGGCGTCGCTGGTAACCGTGCGCTATCCTGATGGCGGCGGCGACAGCAAAAGCTTCACACCCAGTGCGCGGCAGTATGAGATCCAGCGCGTCAATGGTCTGCCGCAGAAGACCGTGACACCGCCGCCAGAGGTGCTGGCGCGCATCGCCCATGAGGCGGAGACCATTTATCTGGCGCGGCTGAGCGACACGGCGGGCGGTGATTTCCTGTCCGGCTTCGACTGGCCGGCGCCGGGAATTTTGAGTGGCGTGTTCGGCAGCCAGCGCATCGACAATGGCGTGGCCATGACGCCGCATTATGGCGTGGATATGGCGGCACCCGTGGGTACGCCGATCATCGCGCCTGCCGATGGCGTGGTCAGCATCAGCGACGACTATTACCTGGATGGTGGGCTGACCTTGATCGATCACGGCCAGGGCGTGTCGACCGCCTATCTGCATCAGAGCAAGCGGCTGGTGAAAGCGGGCGATGCCGTCAAGCGCGGCCAGCGCATTGGCCTGATCGGGCAGACGGGGCGCGCCACGGGTCCGCACCTGCATTGGGCGATGAACTGGTTCGAAGTGCGGCTGGATCCGTCGCTGTCGACGAAGAAGCCCAAGCCCGATCCTCTTTAGGCCGATTTGCCCACATAACACTTGCCGTCGCCGCATTCGAACTTGCTGTGCGGATGGGCGGCAAAGAATTCGTCAAAGGCCTGGCGCACTTCCGGCCATTTGCCGGCGCCGACCAACGGCTTCTTGAAATAATCGTCGCCGATCAGCACGCCGCCTGGGGTGAGCTGGGGCCACCAGGCCTTCAGGTCGGCCATCACCGACAGATAGTCGTGCCCGGCATCGATATGCAGCACATCGGGGCGGATGTTCCTGGTCCTCAGCAGCTGGAAGCCGTTGATGGAATCCAGCGGCAGCGGCACGACATAATCCTGCAAACCCTCGTTGCAGATATTGGCCGCGAATTTATGATAAAGGCGGGGATAGCCGAACTCGAAATCCAGATCGGGAATGAATTTCTCCCACAGATAATGTTCAGACGAGCCCAGCCAGGTATCGATGGCGATCACCGCCGCGTCCAGCCGCAGCCGTTGGATCTCTTTCGCCAAAGTGACGACGGAAGCGCCTTTCCAGACCCCGACTTCGACCACCAGTTTGGGGCTTACCTCCCGTATGGCCCGCGCCAGATAGGGATGCTGGGAATGCCAGCCTTGCAGGTCGGTGGGGAAGCGCTCCTCGGGAAAGTCCTTCAGCGGATCACGGCCGAAAAACAACTGGTCGAGAATGACTTGCCGTACGCTCATGTCTCGGCCTTCATCAATTCCAGGTCGCGGGCCGTGGGCCAGCGGTTGTGGATCCACAGCCACTGGCCGGGATCCTCGCGGATGATTTTCTCGAGACGCGCCGTCACCGCGGCGGTGAGAGCCTCGACGTCCTTGGCGTCGTCGCCACAGGAAACATAGTCCATGACTTCATGGACCGTGACATGGAAGCGGGCGCCGGGCAGCCTGCGGTTGGATGCAATGACGATTCTAGCGCCCGTCTTGAGCGCCAGCGCTGCCGGCGCCGGTGTGGTCATGGCGTCGCGGCCGAAGAAGGGCACGGCGATGCCTTCGCGCAGCTTCTGGTCCACCAGCATCATGAGTGATTTGTCGCCGCGCAGCTGTGCCAGCATCGAACGCGCCGCATTGTGCTTGGCGATCAAGGTGCCGGGACCGTTGATGCGGCGCTGGCGCGCCACCCAGTCGGCGACATAGGGGTTGTTGGGCGGCCGCACCACCGCGGCAGCATCGAAGCCCACTTGACGGGCCAGGATCGGCATCATTTCCCAATTGGCGAAATGGCCCGACAGGAACATCAGAGGTTTGCCCATCAGCTTTTCGGCCGTGATGCCCGGCGGAAAGCTGTATCCGATGCGCGGGTCTTCGCCTTTGGGCGAAAAAGCGCCCAGATGGGGATATTCTCCCACCACCCGGCCCAGATTGTCCCACATGATCCGGCGGATTTCGTTGCATTCTTCGGCGCTTTTCTGCGGAAAGGCGGCGGCCAGGTTGGCGCGCGCCACCCGGTCGGGCGGCAGCAACGGAAATATGTTGCGGCCGATCCATCCCCCCAGGCGCGAGGCCCGGTCCAATCCGATGACGCGGAACAGCGCCATGAAAGCGAAGAACACCGCCGCTTCCGCGCCATAACGCAACCTCTGACCCCAAGGGAGCCGGGACCCGTTCGGCTGGGAAGGGGCGAGCTGAGAATCTGTCATCGTCCTTCGGGCTAGGGCCTGGGGACGGCGCTGTCAAGCAACCGCGCGATGACGCCGCCGTCATCAAAGGCCGCGGCCACTTTCAGCATCCTGATGCCTTCGCGGCTTGCCGTGGACAGACGCACAAAATCCTTTTCCGTGGTGACCGGCATGGCATCTCCTGCAAGCGCCTTGAGTTCCAGGATTTCATCGTCCGTATAGGGATGGTGATCGGCAAAGAAGCAGCGGCCGATGATGACGGCGCCCAACTCCTCGAGCGATGCGATGAATTTTTCGGGCCGCCCGATGCCGGCAAAAGCGAAGACCTGTTGCCCGGCAAAGGCGCTGCCATCGGCCAACAGCCGGGCGCGCAGCACAACTCCCGAAAAATCCCCAAGATTGAGTGTGCTGCCTTCCTGGGCGCGCTTGGCCGCGCGCCCGTCCTTGCTTCGCTCGGACCCAACCAAAACTACCGCGTCGGCGCGGCTCAGGCCTTGCGCCACCGGTTCGCGCAGGGGGCCGGCCGGAATCTGAAAGCCGTTGCCGAAGCCGGTCTCGGCATCCACCACCACCAGGGACAGGTTTTTGCGCAAGGAAAAATTCTGATGGCCGTCGTCCATGACCAGAACGGTGGCGCCTTTTTCCTTTGCCAGTCTTGCTCCCGCGGCACGGTCGCGGGCCACGATAGTGGGCGCGGCGCGCGCCAGCAGCAGCGCCTCATCTCCCATCACCGCGGCGCTGTGGCCGCGCGAGGCGAGCGCGGGGCCGCGCGTGGTTCCGCCATAGCCGCGGGTGAGGAAATAAGGCCGGTGTCCGCGGGCGCGCAGCAGGTCCGCGATGGTGATGGCGACCGGCGTCTTGCCGCTGCCACCCGCCGTCAGATTGCCGACGCAGATAACAGGAATGCCGGGATCGAATGGCCTGGCGTACCGGGCCTTGAGCGCGACGCTCAGCCCATAAAGCGCACCCAGCGGCGCCAACAGCCGGGCGACGGCGCCGTCTTTGCGCCAGAATTCAGGCGCGCGCATCGGACAGGCATTTCAAGGCTTGCAGCGTGCGCGTCACGGCGCCGGACAGGCTGGCGGCGCCACGTGCCGCCGCCGCACCGGCGTTTCGGGCCGTGTCAGGTTCACCCAACAGGCGTGCGGCTTGCCGCGCCAGGTCGGCGCTGGAGGTGATGCGTCCAAAACCCTGCGCCTCCAGCACGGCATCATAGGCGCGCGGCGCGCTTTGGGTATGGGGTCCCACCAGCACCGCGCAATGCAGCTGCGCCGGTTCCAGCACGTTATGGCCTCCCAGCGGCACCAAAGTGCCCCCCAGGAAGCAAAAAGGCGCCAGCCGATAGAACAGCCCCATCTCGCCCATCGTGTCGGCTATGTAGATTGCGGTCTGGTCGGAGATTTCTCCGCCCCGCGAACGGCGCCGGAAGGCACGCGCGCCGCACAGCATTTCCAGGTCGGCGCCGCGCGATGTGTGGCGCGGGATCAGAATGGTGAGCAGATCGGGAAAGTCGGCCCGCAACAGGTCATGCGCCGGCAATACTGTCTCATCTTCCCCGGGATGGGTCTGGGCGGCGAGCAGCACGGGCCTGTTGCCGATCGCCTGGCGCAGGACGGCAAGTGCGTCCTCATCCGCGGCAAGCGGCGGCGCATCCGCCTTGAGGCTGCCCACCACCTCGACCTTGCGCGCCCCCAGCTTTCTGAAACGCGCCGCGATCTCCTCGTCCTGTGCCAGCACCATGTCGAAGGCCGCCAGCAGCGCGGCGACGCTTTTGCGGGCGCGGTGCCATCGTTGCGCCGAGGCCGCAGAAATACGGGCATTGACCAACGCCAGTCTCACGCCGCGCGCCTGGGCGGTGAGGATCAGGTTGGGCCAGAGATCGGATTCCACAAACAGCCCGATATCGGGTTTCCAATGATCCAGGAAGCGCGCCACCGCGCCGGGCGTGTCCAGCGGCACGAATTGATGCACCGCCCCTTCCGGCAATCTCTGGCTCATCATGGCGGCGCTGGTCACGGTGCCGCTGGTTACCAACACATGGGTGTCGCCGGCTTCCAGCAGTTTTTGGATCAGCGGCAGCGCCGACAGGCTTTCGCCCACGCTGGCGCCATGGACCCAGACCAGCCGGCCTTCCGGGCGCGGCAATCCCGATACGCCCAGTCTTTCGTTGGACCGGGTCCAGTCTTCCTTGCCGCGTGCCGCCCGCTCGCGCAGCAACAGCCGTGCCAGGGGCGATAGCGCCCAGGTCAGCAGGCGCCAGCCTTTGAGTCCCAGCGGCAGGCTCATCGCGTCTCTTCCAGATTGTGGCGATAGAGGCTGGCATAGAGCCCGTTCGCGGCCATCAGCTGCGCATGAGTACCGGACTGCACCACCTTGCCGCGCTCCAGCACATAGATGCTGTCGGCGTCCACCACCGTGGACAGGCGATGGGCAATGACGATGGTGGTGCGGCCCCTCATCAGTTGGGTCAGCGCCTCCTGCACCTGGCGCTCGGATTCGGTGTCCAACGCGCTGGTGGCTTCATCCAGCAGCAGGATGGGGGCATTGCGCAGCATGGCCCGGGCGATGGCAATGCGCTGGCGCTGGCCGCCCGAAAGTTTCAATCCGCCTTCGCCGACGCGCGTGTCATACCCTTCCGGCGTCGCCAGGATGAAGTCGTGCGCCGCGGCGTTTTTGGCCGCGGCCTGGATTTCCTCCAGCGAGGCGCCAGGTTTGCCCAGAGCGATATTGTCGGCGATGCTTTCGTCGAACAGCACCGCTTCCTGGGTGACGATACCGATCGCGGCACGCAGGCTGGACAAGGTCACGCCCTGGATGTCCTGGCCGTCGATGGCGATGCGTCCCCGCTCCGAATCGTAGAACCGCAACAACAGATTGAAGATGGTGCTCTTGCCGGCACCCGAGGGCCCGACCAGGGCGATCTTCTGGCCGGCGGGGATATCCAGACTCACGCCCGCCAGCGTGGGACCGGCATCGGCGTGATAGGAAAATTCCACATCGCGGAAGCTGACCGTGCCGCCCGTGGCGACCAGCGTCGCTGCGCCCGCACGGTCGACTATATGCGGCCTTGCATCGATGGCGGCGAACACCCGTTCGCAGGCCGCGAATCCTGCCGACGCGGTGGGCCAAAGCTGGGAAAGGTTGCGCAAAGGCTGCTGCGCCAGGATCAGGGCCGCCAGAAAGCCGGCAAAGGCATTGAAGGTGATCTGGCCGTGCAGGCTCTGCCAGCCCGCCACAAACAAGACCAGACCCACCACCACGCCCAGGAACAGATCGGTGACCGGCGCCGCGGCCGCGCGCAGGCGTACCGCTTTCAGCAGGGTGGCAAGCCGCGTTTTCAGCCGCGCATCGACCCGCGCGATACTGTGGGATTCCAGGCCATAGGCCTTGATGATGCGCCGTCCATCCATGGCCTCGGACAGCACCACCGACAGATCGCCGGTTTCGCGCATGCCGCGGGTGGCGGCGCGGCGCATCGAGCCGCCCAGCCTCTCCATCGCCCAGGCGACGCCTGGCAGGATGATCAGCGCCAGCACGCCCAGCTGCCAGTCGCTGATCAGCACATAAGCGAGATAGACCACCAGCTGCACGGCTTCCAGGAAAATGGCGGCCAGGCCTTGGGTCAGGCCATCGCGCATCAAGGTGGCATCGTAAAGAAAGTTGGAGACGAACTGGCCGGAATGCACCGCATTGAGGTCGGCCAGGTCGCGATGGATCAGCCGGGCGAACATGTCGCGCTGGGCGGCCGCCACGGTTTTCTCGCCCAGGGAGTCCAGGGTCATGCGGCCGAAGAACAGCGTGATGGCGCGAAAGCCCACCACGCCCACCACCGCCAGCGACATCGGCAGCAGCATCTCGGCCTGGTGGCGCAGGAAGATCAGCTTCACTTCCAAGTTCAGCAGCAAAGGCACCAGCCCGCTGACCGCACTGGTCAAAAGCATGCAGAAGACCGCCAGCAGCAACAGCGCCCATTGCCCGCCGACATAGTTGCGCAGCAGGCGGCGGACGATGGCGCCGGTTTTGCCGGATTGGGGCGCGCGGGACGAGGGCGTGGAATGCATGACGACCGCCCGTGTAGCATGCGGACGCCAGCGAGGCAAAAAAGGGCGAGGCAAAAAGCCTTTTCAGGCCAGTCGGTTAGAGGGGATGCCTAGGAATGCGCCTCTTCGTCCGGATCCATCAGGCGGTGAATATGGACCACAAAATAGCGCATCTGGGCATTGTCCACCGTGGCCTGGGCCTTGGCGCGCCAGGCCTTCTTGGCTTCGGCGAAATTGGGATACATGCCGACGAAATCCAGCTTGCTGAGATCGCGGAATTCCACCTCATCGGTGCGTGTCAGCTCGCCGCCGAACACGAAATGCAGAAGCTGCTTGGGCTGGGCCATAAGGACTCCGACCTGATTGCCGAACCATTGAAGCCCAACCGGACCCAAGCCCTAAGCTCTCTTATTGTCGCAGCCGCCAAGGCGCGCGATGATTTGCGCATGCAGCACCGGGTTTGCGGCAACCAGGCTGGCCTGTTTTGTCACGGGCCTGTTATAGATCAGTGCAGCGCCCTTGGTGTCGCTTAAAATCCCGCCCGCCTCGTGCAGGATGATGTCGGCCGCCGCCAAATCCCAATCGCGCTTGGAGGTCAGGCTGACGCTCGCATCGGCGCTGCCGTCCGCCACCAACACCAGGCGATAGGCGACTGAATTGCGATTCTGCACATGCATCTGCGGCCAGGGCGGATGGCCGAACTGGGTGCGGTCGCCCAACATGGCCGAGCCTTGCAGCTCATTGCGGGCTGCGACGCGGAGCGGAGTGCCGTTGCGATGGGCGCCGCCGCCCTTGCGCGCGGAATAAAGCTCGTCGCTGATGGGATTGTAGACCACGCCGCAACAGGGCCGGCCCTCGATCACGATTCCGGCGCAGATGGTGAAATGCGGCCGGTTCTTGAGGAAGGCGATGGTGCCGTCGATCGGATCGATGATGAATACCGCATGCCTGGTGAGGCGGGCGGGTTCGTCGGCATTCTCTTCCGACAGCCAGCCATAACCGGGCCTGGCGGCGGTCAGCCGGTCGCGGAGAAAGGTGTTGACCGCCAGGTCCGCCTCGGTGACGGGACTGCCGCCTTCCTTGCTCCAGCGCTTGTAGTCGCCGCCATAGAATTTTCGCGCGATATAGCCGGCCTCGTGAACCGTATCTTCCAACAGCTTGAGGTCATCAAGCGCTTTGTTGTCCGAGGGCGCGTGACTCGGGGCAGGCACCGGACTTGTGCCGTCTGGGCCATTCGATTGCCGGTCACGCGCCGGCAAGCGTCATACCCTCGATCCGCACCGTTGGCGCATTGACGCCGTGACGGAATTCCAGGTCGTTGGCCGGCGTCAAATGCGCGAACATGTCCTTGAGATTGCCGGCGATGGTCACTTCCGACACGGGAAACGCGATTTCGCCATTCTCGATCCAGAAGCCGCCAGCGCCCCGGCTATAGTCGCCGGTCACGCCATTGACCCCCATGCCCATCAGCTCAGTGACATAGAAACCTTGTTTGATGTCGGCAATCAGCTCCCTGACCGAAAGCTTGCCGGCTTCGAGATTGAGATTTGTGGCGGAAGGCGACGGCGGGCCGCCTGTGCCGCGTGCCGCATGGCCGGTGGTTTGAAGGCCCAGCTGCCGGGCGCTGGCGCAATCCAGGAGCCAGCCGGTGAGTTTGCCATTCTCGATCAGGGCCCGACGGCTGTTGGCGACGCCTTCGCCGTCGAAGGGCTTGGAACGCAAGCCGCGCACGCGATGGGGATCATCGATGATGGCGATAGTTGAGCCGAACACCTCGGTGCCCAGCCTGTCCTTGAGAAAAGAAACGCCGCGGGCGATAGCGGCGCCGGAAATCGCGCTGGTGAAATGCCCCAACAGACCCGCTGCTTCGTCGGGATGAAACACCACGGGCAGGCTCTGCGAGGGCATGGAGCGTGGGTTGAGCCGCTTGACGGCCTTTTCGCCGGCGCATTTGCCGATTGTCTCGGCCGCGCGCAGGTCGGACGCGTGCCGCGCGCTGGCATGGTCATAATCGCGTTCCATGCCGGTGCCTTCGCCCGCCAGCACCGCCACGCCGATGCTGTGGCTGGTGCCGGCATAGCGCCCGTAAAAACCGGTCGAAGTGGCCAGTGCCACCGCGCTGCGGGAAAAGGAGGCGCCGCCGCCTTCGGAATTGGTGACGCCGGGAATGGCAAGCGCCGCACCCTCGACCGTGCGCGCGCGCTCGATCAGGAGATCGGCGCTGGGCTCGGCGGCATCTTCCAGGTCAAGCGCGGGCAAGGTTGTCGCCAGGCGCTCCTTGGGCGCGAGGCCGGCGAATTTGTCCTCCGGCGCCAGCCGCGCCATGGCAACCGCGCGTCCCGGCAGGGCCGCAAGCGCATCGGCGGAGAAATCGGTCGACGAGACGATGGCGACCTTCTGGCCCACAAAAACCCGCAAGCCCAAGTCATAGCTTTCCGCCCGCTCGACATCTTCCAGCTTGCCCAGCCGGTAGGAGACGCTGGAGGACACGCCTTCGACAAAGAGCGCGTCCGCCGCGTTGGCGCCTGCCTTCGCTGCGGCATCAAGAAGGGAACCGAGGATAGTCTGGGGATCGCGGAGAGAGGTCATGCCCTCCCGATGCCGCACCGGCGCGGCCACGTCAAGGTTTGACCGCCGAGACAGGGGATGGCGTGCCCGGAACCGCTTCTTCCGGGGCGAGATAAAGCGCCTGCTCGCCAAAGGCCAGGAACAGATGCAGGTGCTTGAGCACATCCATGCCCAGCGACAATTCGGGCAGGATCAGGCCCTCATTATGATGGTGGGTCGGGTTATCGGCGATCGGGCTGCGATCGGCATTGCGATTCATGACGTCCGGCACGATCAGAACTTCCTGCTGGTCAAAAGTGATGCCGGCGAAGGACAACTTGCCAAAGGTGTGAAGATGGCCGTCGAGGAGCGGATCGCCGTTGATGGCGCGATAAGGCGTCATTCCGGGCGAATCCGGCCGCAAGTCGAAATCGCGCCGCACCGCGGGCCAGCGCATGATGGTGTGACGCGAGCCGGTGTCGAAAATGGCGTCATAGGCGTGCCCGTCCAGCATGACGGGGATATGCAGGTGCCATCCCTTGTTATTCATCATGGTGCGGGCGGATGGCATCCAGCCGGATGGGCCGGGACACTGATCCTTGGTATCCTTGGGACCCTTGGCATACATTTTGAGCAGGCCGGTGCGGAAATCCACGTCCACGTCATAGGGCTGCAACAGGTCCTGGGCCAGTTCGCCGGCATAGGGACGCTTCGGCTCCGGCCATACCATCAGCGCCGCATCGCCGCGATGCAGGTGGCCGAAGGTCAGGTCCTTCACCATCGCGAAGCGGCGGGAGACGCGACCATTGATGTCATAAACGGCCGCGCCGCTGGGAAGGGTGGGCAGTTTCAGCTCTTCGATCGTGTCGCTCGACAATTGGGTGATGGCGCCGCCGGTATCCAGCACCATCTGGCGGGTGGTGCCATTGAGGCTGACGGGCACGGTGCGGATATTGCTTTCCGGCTCAGCGTCTTGCATCCGCACTTCGGCAAGCAGGCGCGCTGGGGCGCACTGCTCGCCCCTGGCGGCGGTCGCCAAGGCGGCCAGCAACAGGACAAAAGGCAGGCGCAGGCCCATCGGGCCCATCCTACACAAGCCGGACTATCGCGGCCAGATGGCCTATTGGGCTGGAATCGCGGCTGCGGAGGTGGAAGCCGCAGCGGGCGTGGCGGGTGGTGCCGAGGCCGGCGTGATGTAGATCTTGCTTTCGCCGAAAGCGATGTAGAGGTGCAGCTTGGTCAGGATATTCATGCCGATCAGCATCACGGGATCCGATGCATCGGGATCGTCTATCCTGTGCACCCGGCTGCCGGTGACGAAATCATTGTTGGGATCCTTGGTCCCGACCTTGTCCGCAATGATGGCGATATGCGGATTGCCCACTTCCAGTCCTTCAAAGGACAGTTTCTGGAAGACATGTTCGAAGCGTTTGTCTCCGTCCTCGGCTGTTATCCCAAAGACCCTTCTCGCTTCCCCCATGGAGAGAGTCGTGCCCGGTGCGCCGGTATCGATCATGGCTCGCAGCGGATGGCCATCGAGACTGACATCCAGGTTCAAATGATGGTCGACGAATCGCATCGGCACCACGGCAATG
>DATBCP010000243.1:0-4852 GCA_036270435.1 Rhizomicrobium sp.
GTGCGACTTGAGCAACTCATCCTCGACCTTCCGCAAGGCGGCCTTGATGGCTTGAATCTGGGTCAAGATGTCGATGCAATAGCGGTCATCGGCGATCATGCGCGCGATGCCGCCGACTTGACCCTGGATACGCGACAGGCGTTGGATCAATTTGGGATCATGGTGTGGCATTATATACCCCTGTGGGGTATATAATGATCGCGAGCCAAGCCAATGGCAAGGTCGTCAAGGGCCGAAAGGAGTGGCGAAATGCCGGTAAGTCCCGCCAAGGGCACGATGTTCGCGGTTTTATGTTGCAGCTTTACCGCCCTGCCCGCCTTTGCCGAGGCGCAGTTGGTGCAATCCGTTCCCGTCGCGGAGGCAGTTATTGCCGCGCCGAAAGTCATCAAGCTGACATTCAGCGAAAAGATCACGCCCGCCCTTTCCGGGGTGACGCTTTCCATGGGCGACGGTATGACGGTTTCAGCCAGGACTTCGTTGTCCGATGACGGCAAGACCTTGACGGCGCGACCGACCAGCCCGTTCATGGCCGGTCCATGGAAACTGTCCTGGCATGCGGCCAGCGCCGGTGATGGCCATAAGAGCGAAGGCGCTTTCAACTTTGCGGTCAAATAGTCCCGCAGGGACGACCGGCTGCTTACGTCTTGAAACGATACAGATTCGTGCCAAGTTATCCTCACCGCAACCAGCGATCGGTGGGGACAAGCCATGAAGCTAAGCGCCCGCAATCAAGTTCCAGGCAAGGTCCAGCAAGTCCATAAAGGACAGACGACCAGCCACGTTACGATCGATATCGGACACGGGATCAGCATCACTGCTTCCATCACCAATGAGGCGGTCGATGAGCTTCAATTGAAGCAAGGCGACAGCGCGGTGGCGATCATCAAGGCCTCCGATGTCATGGTGGCAAAGCCTTAACCTGCCGCTAGGTATCGGTCCAGAGCCGAAGCAGGTTGTGATAGCATCCCGCCAGGGAAACCAGGGATTGGTGCCCCGGCGTGTCGCGGCCCAGTTGCTGCAGGGCGGTATCAAGTTCGAACAATAATTCGCGCTTGGATTCCTCGCGCACCATGCTCTGGATCCAGAAGAAGGCGGCCAGGCGGACGCCGCGCGTCACCGGCTTCACATGATGAACGCTGGTGCCGGGATAAAGTACCATGTCGCCGGCGGCCAGTTTGATCCGCCGATCGCCCAGCCGGTCCTCAATGACCAATTCGCCGCCGTCATAATCATCCGGCGCCGACAGGAACAAGGTGGCGGAAAGATCGGTGCGCACCCGATGCGGCGTGCCGGCCACCGGACGCACCGCGCCATCGATATGCCCGCCATAGGCCTGTCCTCCCGCATAGCGGTTGAACAGCGGCGGCACCACTTTCAAAGGCAGCGCCGCCGAAATGAACAGCGCATTGCCGTCCAGCACATCCAGAATCATGCCGCCCAGCTTGCGCGCCACCGGATGGGTTTCGGGCAATTGGGCGTTGTTCTTCACGCGGCTGGAGAGATAGCCGGCGGTGTCGCGGCCGTCGATCCATTCGGCATTTTCCAGAGCCTGCCGGCACTGGCCGATTTGTGCGCTGTCCAGAACGCGCGGGATGTGCAACGGCATGGCTTGTCAATTACCGCAAATCAATAGGCCAGGTTGACCGTCAGAAGCGCCGTCCTTCCCTCAGCCGGCACCACATGGAAGAAGTGTAGCTGGTCATAATAATATTTGTCGAAGATATTGTTGACGTTGAGCTGGACGGACAACCTTTCGCTCAACGTATATTTGGCCATGGCGTCGGCGGCAAAGAAGTCTGGCACGGTCTTGACCGGCGGCACATTCTGGGTGAACTGGGACGAGACATAGCGGCCCCCGCCCCCGATCTCGAGGCTGTCGCCCAGTTTATATGTGGTCCAGGCCGTGATGGCATGCTTGGGCGTGTTCATCAGTGGCGAGCCCACCGGCGCCGCGCCGGCCGCCGACTTGATCACCGAACTGTCGAGATAGGCATAGCCGGCCTGGATCTGCCAATTGTCGGTGATCCGTCCGGTAGCGCCAAGCTCCAGCCCATCGACACGGAAATCGCCGGCCAGCACGTTGAGCGCCGAATTGGTCGGGTCCGGCACCCGGGCATTGTCCTTTTCGGACCGGAACAGCGCTGCCGTCAGCGCCAGCCTGCTGCCGAACAACTCCCATTTGGTGCCCAGCTCATAGCTCTTGTTTTTCTCCGGGCTGAGGGCGGCATTGCCGATATTGAAGGAACGCGAGCTGGCAACAAAGGACAATTCCTCGGCGGAAGGATTGAACGATGTGCCATAGGCGAAATAGATGCTGGCATTGGTGTCGGGCTTGTAGACCAGGGCGCCGCGATAGCTGAACAGCCGATCGACCCGGGGGATGCGGTCGGTGCGGGTCACCAGCCCCGGCGTGGTGGTGGAAAAATTCTGGTCGTTATAGACCAGCCCGAAATAATCCCATCGCACGCCGCCGGTCAGCTCCCATTGCGGATCGAATTTGATGGTATCCAAGGCATAGACCGCGAAGCTGTTGGCGCCGGTATTGGTCTTCAACCGCGGGAAGGTGCTGGTGGCGGTGAACGGCACGCTGGGACTGGGCGCCAGCAGCGGCACCGAAGGCACGCCCGCGCTGTTGTCGAATTCCGGCTTGGCGGTTTCACGCCCGCCCTCGATCCCCGCCGCCAAAGTGTGCTTGATGAAGCCGGTGTCGAAACGCGCCGTAGCGTCCAGCTGGTCCCAGAACATGCTTTGGGTGTTGATGCCGGAATTGACGTTGCGGGTGACGGTGACTGCGCTGAGCGGTGTGGTCGCCGGGACCGTAGTGGCGATCAGCGGCTCGGTGAAACGGAAATTCTGCGAATAAAAGGCATAACGAGCCTGGTTTTTGAGGGTCACGCCCTCCATGAAATCATGCTCGACGGTCAGGGTGGCGATGTCGGTGCCGGTCTTCATATAGTCGCTTTTGAAGCCGTAAAAGCTCTGCCGCGGCACCCCGGTGACCTGGCTGCCCAGATAGGGAATGCCGTAGTCGGGTATGTCATCCGACGACTCATGAAGATAGGCGATGGTCAGCCGCGTCGGCGTGCCCAGGCCCACGGCAAGGCTGGGGGCGAAGCCAAACCGGCTCTGCGCCACGACATCGCGGCCGGTGACGCTTTGCTCATGTCCCATCGCGGTGATGCGGAATGCCGCGTTGGGGCCCAACTCGGGAAGCGGTTCGTTGACATCCACGACGGCGCGGCGGGTGTCGTCGGTGCCGCCGGTCAGCGTTCCCGATATGAAATGTGCCAGCACCGGTTTCTTGCTAACCTGGTTGATGACGCCGCCGGTCGAGCCCCGGCCGAATATGGTGGAGGCCGGACCCTCCAGCACCTGGATCTCGTCCATGTAGAAGGGATCGCGGTAATAGTCGCCGATGTCGCGCTGCCCATCGATGAACATATCGGTACGGGCGACAAAGCCGCGAATGGTCGGCGAAGTACCCAGCGATTTGAACTCGCCTGCGCCGATGGTAATGCTGGGAATGTTGCGGAAGGCGTCGTTCAGGTTGCTGATGGCGCGGTCCTGGAGCAGCTGCTGCGAGATGGTGTCGACCGATTGCGGCGTATCGACCAGCGGCTCGGTGAGTTTGGACAGGCTGGGCGTCGTGACATTGTAGTCTTGCACGCGTTCGCCCTCGACGATGATATGCTCGCGTGCCGCCTGGGCATCGGCTGGCTGGGCCTGGGCGGCAAGGGACGGCAACAAGGCGATGCTGGACCCTGCCAGCAGAACGGCCCGCAACGAGCCGCCAAATCCCCGCGCCAATGAAATCGCCATCCTGAAATCCCCCTTCTTGAATCCCCGGTGCCGAAGCCCTGACGGCAAAAAAAAGCATGAAATAGGCCTCGAAACGCGTTATATCTGCACAAATATAACGGGGATTCAATGGCGTGGCGGACCCTGAATCCCGCCGAGGGCTTCAGTCCGCCCGGGCGGAACCTTTCCACCAGCCGGCCACAATCTTGTCCGCGCTTCGCCTCAACTCCCGCGTTTCCAGATTTGGATAGTTTGATGGGCGATAGTGATGGACAAAGTGACGGAATATGAACGCCACTCCATTGAGTGCAGGGACTATGCAGCCAAGGCGCCAGGCGCGGATATACGCAGCCACTATTTGAGCCTGGCCAGGATGTGGCAGCAGCTGGCCGAGGAGCGCCGCAGCTTCCTGCAATTGAAATGCCTGGATTAGGCTTCGGCTGTCAGGCGCCGCCCCAAGCTTGCCACGGTGTTGCCCGGTCCGCCGAAAAACCAAGGCTTTTCTCAAGCGTTTTCATATTTCGAGACGTCCCAGGATACATGACGCGTGATTGACCCAGGATATGTCACGGACAAGGAGAATGAGTTTCGGTTGCGCGCCGCCGAATGCCGAAACCATGCTTCCAAGGCGTCCACCGAGGAATTGCGCGAGCACTATTTGTGGCTGGCGGAGATGTGGCACGAACTGGCCGAAGCCCGCGCCGCTTTCCTCAAGCTCCAGGAGCCGTTCCGCTGAACCACCATGCCGCTTGCGTGGCGGCAATCACATCGCGCGCGAGACATAATCAAATGCCCAACTGAGCGCGACGATCGCGAAGGGCAACAGGATGATGATGAGCACGATCGTCGTTGCCCGGGTGGAAAATAGTTTCGGAACGGGTGCGCGCTTGTTCATGATCCAGCCCCCGGACACAAACCTAAATCGCCATGCAGTGAAAACTACGCCGGACACGCTATCACCAAAACCACAGTTTCTGAATCCGTCCGGTGAGCAAAAATACCAAGATTGCAATGCGCGCCAAATCGTACCGACCGGAAAATGGCCAGAACCCAC
>DATBCP010000244.1:0-2745 GCA_036270435.1 Rhizomicrobium sp.
CCAAAGCGACTGGCGGCGCGTTTCGCCTTGTTCCTCGCGCCCAAGGGTCGCGACCAGCCAGCCCCGCTCTTCTTGCGTGAGCCAGGCGGCATTGTCCGGCCGGCTGGTCAAGACAAACAGCACCGCGATGCCCAGCAGCACGGCGGGAACCGCTTCGATCAGGAACATCCATTGCCAGCCTTTGAGGCCCAGCCAGCCATGCAATTGCATCAGCGCGCCGGACAAGGGCGAGCCCAGCGCGGTGGAAAGCGGTGCCGCCGCCATGAACACCGACGTCGCCGCCGCGCGATGGCTGGCGGGAAACCAGTAAGAAAAATACAGGATCATCCCCGGGAAGAAGCCCGCTTCCGCCAGGCCCAGCAGGAAACGCAGCACATAAAAGCCGGTCGCGCCGTGCACGAAAGCGGTGGCGCCCGAGGCGATGCCCCAACTGATCATCACCCGCGCGATCCACACCCGCGCGCCCACCCGGTGCAGGATCAGGTTGGACGGCACCTCGAACAGGAAATAACCGGCGAAGAAAATCCCCGCCCCCAGGCCGAAAGCCGCCGGCGACAAGCCGACATCCTTGTTCATGGTGAGCGCGGCGAAGCCGATATTCACCCGGTCGATGAAAGAAACAAAATAGAGCAGCATGGCGAACGGCAGGATGCGCCAGCCGACCTTGCGCATGACCCGTGCCGCCAATTCTTCCGACATGGTGATCCCGCTGCGAATGCCGATTCCATCGCACCTTGCGCGATCTGTTTGCGCATGGCTAGGGTGGGCGCGCGGGCCCGAAAGGGCGTTATGATAGTTGCACATGTTTATACCGTCGCGTTCCAGGGCATCGAGGCGCGCGAAGTGGATGTTCAAGTCCACATCGGCGAGGGCGGCAACGGGGTCTTCAATGTCGTCGGCCTGGCCGACAAGGCGGTGGCGGAAAGCCGTGAACGGGTACGCGCGGCCTTGTCGGCGATCGGCCTGGCGCTGCCTTTCAAGCGCATCACCGTCAATCTGGCGCCGGCCGATTTGCCCAAGGAGGGCTCGCATTACGATTTGCCCATCGCGCTGGGGCTGCTGGCGGCGATGGGGGTGCTGCCCGCCAGCGAAATGGCCAATTATGTGGCGCTGGGGGAATTGTCGCTGGATGCGGCGGTGACGCCGGTGGCAGGCGTGTTGAATGCGGCGCTGGCGGCGTCGGAGCAGAATCGCGGATTGATCTGTCCAGCCGGCAACGGCGCGGAAGCGGCTTTCGCAGGGAGCGCCGACATCTTGGCGACACCGTCCTTGATTGCGCTGGTCAATCACATGAAGGGCGCCTCTGTCCTGGCACCGCCCCTCGCCAAGATCGCTGAAACGGAGCGCACGGCGCCCGACCTGCGCGACGTCAAGGGGCAGGAAAGCGCCAAGCGCGCCTTGGAGATCACGGCTGCCGGCGGGCACAATTTGTTGATGCTGGGGCCGCCGGGCGCGGGCAAGTCGATGCTGGCGCAACGCTTGCCCGGCCTGCTGCCGCCTTTGGATGCGCGCGAGGCGTTGGAGATTTCCATGATCCAGTCGCTGGCGGGCACGCTGGAAGGCGGCACCATTTCCCGCCATCGGCCATTTCGCAATCCGCATCATTCGGCGTCCATGGCGGCCCTGGTGGGCGGCGGGCTGAAGGTAAAGCCCGGCGAAGTCAGCCTGGCGCATCTGGGCGTGCTGTTTTTGGATGAGCTGCCGGAATTCCAGCGCGCGGTGCTGGACAGCCTGCGCCAGCCAATCGAGACCGGCGAGGCGGTGGTGGCGCGCGCCAATGCGCATGTGCGCTATCCGGCGCGGTTCCAATTGGTGGCGGCGATGAATCCCTGCCGTTGCGGTTATCTCAGCGATCCGGCGCAAGGGTGCGGCCGCGCCCCCAAATGCGCGGTCGACTACCAGTCGCGCATTTCAGGCCCCTTGTTCGACCGCATCGACCTGCATGTGGAAGTGGCGGGGGTTTCGGCAAGCGACCTTGCCTTGCCGCCTTCGGCCGAAGGCAGCGCCGAGGTGGCACGGCGCGTCGCCGCCGCACGCACCCTCCAGCGCACGCGGTTCGCCGGAACGCCCATCCGCACCAATGCCGAGGCCGAAGGAGAATTGCTGGACAGCGTCGCCACGCCCGAGGCGGCGGGCGTCAGGCTCCTGGCCGAAGCGGCGGAACGCATGCGGCTGTCGGCACGCGGCTATCACCGGGTGTTGAAGGTGGCCCGCACCATCGCCGATCTGGCGGGAGCCGACAAAGTGGCAAAGCCGCATGTCGCCGAGGCGCTGTCCTATCGCCGGATCACGCATTTGGCCTGAGATCCATATTGTCCGGCCGTCGCGGTCCTTCTAGGATTACTCAGACAAAAGAGTTCCGGAAGGCGCGCCATGATGAACCGCAGGCATTTCGCCAGGACCGCGGCGGCGGCCCCGCTGGCACTCGCAGCCGGACAGGCGTTGGCGCAAACCATCCCCCAACCCGGCGCGGCGGGCCCATCCTTGGCCGCTCCGCCCACGACCGGCGCCAACGCGGTGCGCCAGATCGTGGAACGGCTTTCGACCGAGCCCTTCGCCCGGCCGCTGGAATTCCAGCGCAACAGGCAGGCAGCCAAACTGAGACCCTTTGCCTTGACCGACGTGCGGCTCGGCGACGGCCCGTTCCAGGACATGCATCGCTGGAATGCCGCCTATATGAAGCGGCTGTCTCCCGATAGTCTGCTGCACGCCTTCCGCGTCAATGCGGGCATTCCCTCCCAGGCG
>DATBCP010000245.1:0-1914 GCA_036270435.1 Rhizomicrobium sp.
ACCACCTTTGGCGCAACACCGATCTCGTGGAGATAGGTGCCCAGCCCCAAGCCCAGCGCCTGGATGCCCAGGGGATTGATCTCCTTGCCGAACAGCCAGCGCGCGTCATATTCGCGAAAGCCGTTGGGCGTGACCAAGGGCAGGTTTTCGTAATCGGCGGTATTGGGCTTAAGGTCGGAACGGGGTTTGCTCATCATATCCGTCGCTTGGAACGCCGCCTGGTTTTAGCCGCCCGCGACGCGGGGCTCAACTGCGCGAATTTGCGAAAATGCGGTTCCTAGCCCGGTTCGTGCGGCCCCAAATGTCCGTCTTTTGTCTCAAAACGCGGATTGGAAAGATCGTAGGTGCCAAAGCCGCAATGGGGACAGGCTGGGATCAAAGCGCCACGCGCGATGCGCGTGACCTTGTGACACCGCTCGCAGCGGTAATCCGACCCTTCACGCGCTATTTCGCCTGCCTTTTCGCTCATCGCCGATCCCAGGGCCGCGTCCGCCAAACTGCAACGCCGGGGACTGCCGCTCCGTTCCGGGGCATCTTGTTTTACCGATGTTCCAGGTCATAGTTCGCCCGATGGACATGCTTGCAAAACTGAATCTTCCGGTGCTGGAAAAAGGCTGGGTCTGGCTGGTGGGCGCCGGCCCGGGAGATCCCGGCCTGATCACCGCCTTGGGGCTCAAGGCGCTGGCCGAGGCCGACTATATTCTCTACGACGCGCTGGCGCATGAAGCGCTTTTGGCGCTGTCCCAAGCGGAGAAGATCTATGCCGGCAAGCGGGCGGGGGTGAAAAGCTGCAAGCAGGACGAAATCTCCGAGCTGCTGGTCAGGCTGGCGAAAGAAGGCAATCGTGTGCTCAGGCTGAAAGGCGGCGATCCCTTTGTGTTCGGCCGCGGCGGCGAGGAAGCCCAGGCCCTGGCGCGGGCGGGCGTGCCCTTCCGCATCGTTCCCGGCATCACCGCGGGCATCGGGGGCCTGGCCTATGCCGGCATTCCCGTTACCCATCGCGATACCAACCATGCCGTCACCTTCATCACCGGCCATGGCACGGACGGCAAATTGACCAAGCTCAACTGGAAAGCCGTATCGGAAGGCGCGCCCACCCTGGTGTTCTATATGGCGCGCAAATTCGCGGGCGAAATCGCACAGTCGTTGCTGGAGGCCGGACGCGATGCGAACGAACCGGCCGCCATTATCGCCAATGCCACGCGCGCGGACCAGGCAGTGATCATCACCACCTTGGCCGGCCTGCCGGCGGCGGCGGAGAAAGCGCCGGCGCTGGCGGTTCTGGTGATCGGCGAAAATGTCGGACTGGCCGGTGAACTCAGCTGGCTGGCGACCGCTTGAGGCGTTCGGGAAGTTCTGCCATCAGCTTTTCGCGCTCAAGCGCAGTCATCGACGTCCAGGCGGCGATTTCCGCCAGCGTGCGCCCGCAGCCCCGGCATAGACCCGCCTCCGCGTCATAGGTGCAGATTTTCACGCAAGGGCTGGCGGTGATTTCCATTTGGGGAAGCCGGCCTAGAGCAAGTTAAGGTCAGATTGAATCGCTGCGCCGGAGGGATTTTGTGGCGTGGGCAGGAGAAAGGCGCGGCCCGTATCGGGAATACGGGCAAGCCTTTCGACGAACCCACGACGCAAAAGACCCCGGCCCTTCGGGTTGCGTTGCGGCGGGCGCCCGCGGTGTCGCCGCGCTCGACCGTATTGCCGATACGCTCTTCGCGCGGCTCCTGGCGGATCGCCTCACCGCAACGCAACGCAGTTGCTTCAATCTGGTCCCAACTTGCTCTGAGCCCCGGATCAAGAACCCTTGCGCTTTGGGCGGTCCTGCCATCGCTTGGCCCAGCCGTTGTCCATTTCAGGTCGCCCCGCCTTCCGGCGGGTTGGGATAGTTATAAAGTGTCCAAAACGAGCCTGACTGTG
>DATBCP010000246.1:0-6831 GCA_036270435.1 Rhizomicrobium sp.
CTCCCGGCTGGAAGTGGCCATGACCCTCTATGCCGGGGGCATCACCATGGGACATATGGACTTGGATGCCACCCAGCGCGGTGGCCAGTACCATGCCGTTTCCACCATGCAGACCTTGGGCGTGGTCAATGCCTTTTGGCAGTCGGAAATCCAGGCGACATCCAGTGGCAAACTGGGCGCGAAGAACTTTGTTCCGGGCCTTTACGATAGCTTTTACACCGGAAAATCCGGCCGCAAACAGGAAGTGTCACTGACCTATGACGGCGCGGCGCCACCCAGGCTTTACGCCGATCCCGCCTATTCCACCACCGGTTTTGAAGTGAAGCCCGAAGACACCAGGAACACCCTGGACCCTCTGAGCGCCATCACCCTGATCTTCAGCGGATTGGGCGCGGAAGCGGGCAATCCTTGCGCCATCACCGCGCCGGTGTTCGACGGCCGCCGCCGTTATGACATCGAAGTGACGAAAGTGAAGGATGTCGATGTCCGGCTGGATAGCGATCTCTACCAGGGCAAAGGCATTCAGTGTGACGTGCGCTATCACCAGATCTCAGGCTTCCGCCCCCGCGTCCTGAAGGACAACGAAAAGTTCCCGGTGATCCACGCCTGGTTTGTCACCCTTCCCAGTACAGTGGCAGGCCGGGACTATGCGGTGCCGGTCCGGGTGTGGAGCGAGACCAAGTATTGGGTTCTGGCCATCCTGGCCAATTCGGTGAAAGTGGATGGCCAAATTCCCAAGGGATTCAAGCCTTAAGACCGGCGAAGCGCCGGGTTTCGTGGCGGATGATCATATGATCAGGGTACGGAATAGAGTCTCCGCGGCCGGACAAAGCCCGATGTTTCGAATCTGCCACTAGATATGGTGGTTCCAGCGACAAAAGCGACGGCTAAATGTATGAGAACAAAGGCAGATATTGAATTGGTTAGTGATTCGGACTGTTAATGTTCTACTTTTGTACCGATTAACGTCATGGCATCCACAGCTCGCTAGGCGCAAGACAGAAGCCAAAGTTCCGCCTCGGCCCCGAAAATATGAAGAGATTCGAATAGCTTCAGCCGCGTGCTTTTCCCTTGCCTATCACGCCACCCCACCCAATCTGACGGACATGCATTACCCAGCCAACGAGCCATGGACCGCCCCGAAAAAGGTGACGGCGGTTCTGGGGCCTACCAACACCGGCAAGACCTTCTTCGCCATCGAACGCATGCTGGCCCACAAATCCGGCATGATCGGGCTGCCGCTCAGGCTGCTGGCGCGCGAAGTCTATGACCGCATCGTGCGGCTGCGTGGTCCCCAGGAAGTGGCGTTGATCACGGGCGAGGAAAAGATCGTCCCCCAAAGCCCGCGCTTCTATGTGTGCACCGTCGAAGCGATGCCGCTGGATATTCCCGTGGCCTGTATGGTGGTCGACGAAATCCAGCTTTGCGCCGACCCCGAGCGCGGCCATGTCTTTACCGACCGCTTGCTCCATGCCCGCGGCCAGGAAGAGACCATGTTCCTTGGCAGCGACACCATGCGCGGCATCATCCAGCGCTTCGTTCCCAGGGCCTGGTTCATCACCCGTCCGCGCTTTTCGGACCTTGCCTATACGGGCGCAAAAAAGCTCACCCGCCTGCCCCGTCGCTCGGCGGTGGTGGGATTTTCCGCCGATGACGTCTATGGCATCGCCGAAGTGATCCGGCGCCAGCGCGGCGGTGCCGCGGTGGTGCTGGGCGCGCTCAGCCCCCGCACCCGCAATGCCCAGGTCGAGCTTTACCAGTCCGGTGATGTCGATTTCCTGGTCGCGACGGATGCCATCGGCATGGGCCTTAACATGGACGTGGACCATGTTGCCTTCGCCGCCCGGGAAAAATTCGACGGCGCCCGGATGAGGGCTTTGCGCGCCGATGAGATCGGGCAGATCGCGGGACGCGCCGGACGGCATATGAATGACGGCACCTTCGGCGTCACCGGCGATTGCGAATCGTTCGAAGACGAACTGGTGCAGCGGATCGAGACCCATCGCTATGAGCCGGTGCGGGTTCTGCAATGGCGCAACGCGGACCTCGATTTTCGCGGCCTCGCCGCCCTCAATGACAGCTTGGACACGCCTCCGCCGGAGCGCGGCCTGACACGTGCCCGCCCCGCCAGCGATGCGATGGCGCTGAAATTCCTGTCGCAAGACGATGAGGTCAGGGCTTTCGCCGCCTCGCGCGAGGCGGTGACGAAATTGTGGGATGTTTGCCAGCTGCCCGACTTCCGTAAACTGTCGACGGATGAGCATGTCAAGCTGGTGCGCGCCATCTATCTCTTCCTGATGGGCGAAAGCGGGATCATTCCCGATGACTGGCTGGCGCGTCACATCGCCCGGGCCGATGTCACCGAAGGCGACGTCGCCACGCTGTCGGGACGGCTGGCGCAGATCCGCACCTATACCTATGCCGCGCACCGCGCAGGCTGGACCAGGGATGCGGCGCATTGGCAGGGCGTTACCCGGGCGGTGGAAGACCGGCTTTCGGACGCGCTGCATGAAAGATTGACGCAACGCTTCATCGACCGGCGTACCTCGGTCTTGATGAAGCATTTGCGCGACGACGAATTCGCCTCGCTGGCGCTGGATGAAGCCGGCGGCGTCTCCATCGGCGGCGAAGCCATCGGCAAGCTGGAGGGCTTTCGGTTTGTGCCCGACCCGCGCGCGGTCGGTATCCATGGCCGCACCTTGAGGGCGGCGGCGCTGAAGGGGCTGGAAAGCGAGATCGCGGCCCGTAGCAACGCGCTGGCAGCCGCCGATGATGCCGCCATCACGCTCAGCGAACACGGCAAGCTGTGGTGGGAGGGCGCGATCATCGCCAGGCTGGCCGCGGGCGCGACACCCTTGACGCCATCCATCCAGATGATCGCGGATGCGCATGTGAAGACCGACGGCCTGCAGGAACGGCTGCAAAATTGGGTCACGGCACGCATCGCCGCAAAGCTCCTGCCGCTTCTTGCCTTGCGCGATGCCGCCCAAGCCAAGACCGGGGCGGAGAATGCCCTGACGGGACAGGCGCGGGGCATCGCGCACCAGCTGGCCGAGAATTTCGGCGGCCTGGACCGCGCATCACTCTCTCTGCCGGAAAATATCGGGCCCTTGGTCAGGGCGCTGCGTCCCTTCGGTGTCTGGTTCGGCCGGCGCACGATCTATCTGCCAAAGCTGCTCAGGCCCGATGCTGCGGCGCTGCTGACCCTGCTTTGGGGCGTGTGGACGAAAAAGGATGCGCTCCCTGCTCCGCCCGCCCCCGGCCTTACATCTTTCGGCATCGACAAAGGCGCAGATGAGGCATCGCTCCAGGCCGGGGGCTTTGTGGTGCTGGCCCGCAGGGCGATTCGCTTTGACATGTTGGAGCGGCTGGAAAATGAGCTGGAACTGGCACTTTCCGCCGGGACCGATGCCGATACCGTGCTGACCAGGCTGGTATCGCTGCTGGGGTCAGGCAAGGTGGAAGCGCGTGCTGTCCTGATGGCATTGGGTTGGCGCGAAATTGAGGTCTCAGGCGCCAAACCGGTTTGGCGGCGGGCGATGAAAAAGCCGCGACGCGCCGATCGCGCCAAGGCAAAAAAACAGGTCACGCCGCCGGATCCGCATTCGCCTTTTGCCGGCCTTGCCGCGTTACGTTTGCGATGAGCCGCCCATGAATGGTCTGGAGTGTCGTCTGGACAAGTGGCTGTTTCGTGCCCGCTTCTACCGCACCCGGCCGATGGCCCAGGCCGCGACGGTGGGGGGCCGGATACGGCTTAACGGCATGAAGGTCGAAAAACCCGGCCATGCTTTAAAGCCGGGGGACATCCTCACTTTGGGAAGGGGTGGGGATGGCCAGGTGGTCGCGGTGCGCGTGCTCGCTTTGGCGGAGCGCCGCGGTCCGGCGACCGAAGCCCGGACGCTTTATGAGGTACTTGAGGACTAAAGAGTTTTCGCGGGATATCAGTTGCGAGCCATTCGCAAATACTGCGGCCTCAATGCCCTTGCCTCGCGCCCCGACGCACCGTAATCACAGGCCCGTTTTGAACGCCGCCGCCCGCCTCTGGAGCCTCGCCTTATGACCTATGTCGTCACCGAAGCCTGCATCAAATGCAAGTTCATGGATTGCGTCGAGGTCTGCCCGGTCGATTGCTTCTATGAGGGCGAGAATATGCTGGTCATCAACCCGGACGAGTGCATCGACTGCGGCGTTTGCGAGCCGGAATGCCCGCCGGAGGCGATCAAGGCCGACACGGAGTCGGGGCTGGAAAAGTGGCTGTCCGTGAATGCCGAATATGCCAAGTCCTGGCCCAACATCAGCCAGAAGGGCACTCCGCCGGCTGATGCGAAAGAGATGCAGGGTGTGCCGGACAAGTTCGAGAAGTTTTTCGACCCGAACCCCGGCTCCGGCAGTTGACGGTCGGTTACGCGTTCCGGCTGCATTCAAGGCAAGGAACAACTGTCACAAAGGGTTGAATTGGCTGCCCTTTCGCTGGAAGATTAAATTAACGACGCCAAGTCAATGGGTTGGCGTGGTTTTTTCTTCCATTTTCACCAAATGTGTGATAGCTTCCCAACTGTTCAGAGAAACAGGACAAATACCGCCACCCGGCGCCCCACCGGTGGATGACCTCCGTATTTGCCCCCACAGGAAAAGAAAATGACAGCCGTCAAGACTCCCCCCCTGAAAACCGTTGCCGTGCCCGCCAAGAAGATCCCCGCCAACTCCAACAAGAAGCACGAATTCAAGACCAACGATCACGTCGTCTACCCCACCCACGGCGTCGGCAAGGTGTCCGGCGTCGAGGAGCAGGAAGTGGCCGGCATGAGGCTGGAACTCTTCATCATCGAGTTCGAAAAGGACAAGATGACCCTGCGCGTTCCCATCAACAAGGCCAAGACCGTGGGCATGCGCAAGCTGAGCTCGCCCGAAGTGGTGGCCGGCGCCCTCAACACGCTCAAGGGCCGCGCCCGCATCAAGCGCACCATGTGGTCGCGCCGCGCCCAGGAGTATGAAGCCAAGATCGACTCGGGCGACCTGGTCTCCATCGCCGAAGTGGTGCGCGACCTGCACCGCGCCGGTGGCCAGCCGGAGCAGTCCTATTCCGAGCGCCAGCTTTATGAAAAGGCGCTGGCCCGCATGGCGCGTGAAGTCGCCGCGGTCGAAAAGACCGATGAGCCGACGGCCGTCAAGCGCGTGGAAGGCATGCTGACCAAGAAGGCAGCTTAAGGTCCACAGTCAACGCGACCTCTATCGCGAAGGAAGAGCCCGGTGGCAGCACCGGGCTTTTTCTTTGCGCTATTTTGCATCCGGCTTCTGGGCAGGCGCATTGATCTGGCTGATTTTGCCGTCGGCAACCCGCCACAACGTGCGGTCCGGCGTCATCACGAAGATGGGCAGCCCCTGATTCAGGCTCAGAAAGACAAAGGTTTCCACCGGTAGATTGGAGACCAACTGTGTCGTCAACAGTCCTGCCAGTTTGCCGCCCGCCGGCACGGAGCCGCCTTTTTGCAACATGGCGCAGCTCCGCGACAGGGCATCCATCTGCACGACTTGGGTTCCGTCGGCCGAAACGGTCAGCCGGTGATGACCACCTGCCATGACCAGGTTCGGATTTGATGTCGCCGCCAGCGCCCAGGCCAGCCAGCCGGGGCCGGCGGGGTCTTTGAGGACCACCGTATTGTAGTTGTCGCCGCAGCGCTGGGTGACGCTTTTTAAGGCGAGATCACGGGCGAAGTACTGTGCCTTTTCACTGCCCGTGAGATTGCGGTCCTGCGGTGCGGTAACGACTGGCTTGCCGCTGGCGTTGCTAATGTCATAGGCGGCTTCCGGCCCGGTGTCGCCCGTTCGAATGAAGCGCACGAGTTGACCGTCGGGCCGGTCTTCGACGATCCAGCCGCGGACCTTTTCCTTGAGAAGGTCGGCTTGTGGGTGAACCGCTATCAAGGCGTCGCTCGCATGCCATGCAGCCCGGTCCTGCAGATACATGTCATGGCCCAATTTTTCGAGGGTTGGAACGTCGAACTGGCGGATGCTCCCTTCCTGCGCCGCAGCCCAGGGGCAAGAAAGCACACAGACGACCGCAGCAATCAGCCCCAGTTTTTTCATCATTGCCTCTATAGGATTGGATGGCTGGGATTAGACTGCCAGCCAAGTCAGTTGTCGAGAAGTTCAATCTGGGCCGGGTTTGAAAGCTCAATCTCCGGCCGGCCGCGATAGTCCTGCACAATGCCGCGGATACGGACATGGCGTCCTGACAATCCGTCAAAATCATAGTCCCGGAAAGCATGGCGGTCCTGGGGACCTATCACCGCCGAGAAGGGGCTTTTCGGGTCGGCGCCAAAATCGACAAATGTCCGGCCATCGGCCCGGCCGATATGACTTACCATGCCCTCCACCAGTTGGAACGTGCCGGTGGTGTCGGTCAGCGTCCGGGCCGTGCGCACCCGATAATCCGGCGAGGCCCAGAGCCCGATGCGGTGACTGCGCGCGTGCGCCTCGGCTTCATACAGGTCGGGGGCACATTCGTCGCGATCGGGCGGGAGTTGGACCCGCGCCAATCCTTGTTCGAGCAGCGCGGTCTGGAACCATAGCCGGCCGAAAGCTTGCACGCGCATCCGGCCGTAGCGGTCCCGCTCCGGCGAGACGGAGGTGAAATTCACCGGCCCCCCAAGAGCCAGACTGCGCAGCGCCGCCTGTGTCCGGCTGGACAGGGCACGTCCTTCCAAGGCGAGGCGCAGGCCTTCCAGCTTCAAGGCGCGTCCGTCCCTCAGGACCAGCGTGCCGTCCCGTTCCACCTGTGCGACGCGGGCGTGCATGATTTGGGCCACTCCCGCGCAATCGGGAATGAAC
>DATBCP010000247.1:0-4001 GCA_036270435.1 Rhizomicrobium sp.
CGGGCCGGTAGGCGGTGTCATTTCTGTGGCGCTATCCCTGGGGTCGCCCCCGCCGGACGTTATCCGGCACCGTCTTTCCGTGGAGCCCGGACTTTCCTCGAACACATTGCTGCGCCCGCGGTCACCCGGCCGTCTGACACCGCACTTATACGCCGGCCGTCCTTAACAGGAAAGCCAGCAGCCCGGCACACTCGCTATCCCATTGTCCGTCCAGCTTTTTGGGCCGGAAATGGCGCTGGAAAGCGGCAATTGATTTGTCTTGCGGACAATTGGGGTCATAGCCAAAGCGGCTCAACGCATCGGCTCCTGGCTCGCCGGCACCGGGCTGCGGCCACAGGCCGATCCCAGCCTTCGCCAAACGCTGCCATGGAAACAACTCACCCGGATCCTCTTTGCGTGCCGGCGCCACATCGCTATGGCCCAGCACGCGCCAGGACGGAATCGGATGGCGCATCAGGATGCTGTGGCACAGGGTGGTCAGGGTTGCGATCTGGTCTTCCGCAAAATCGCGATAGCCGAATTCATGTCCCGGATTGACCAGTTCGATTCCGATGGAGCAGGCATTGATGTCGGTGGCACCGGCCCAATAAGCCAGGCCGGCATGCCAGGCGCGGCGCGCTTCCGGCACATGGGCATAGACAGTGCCGTCCTCATCGACGGTGTAGTGGGCCGAGACCTTGGCGGTTGGATCGCATAATCGCGTAAGCGCCTCTGCGGCACTTTTCATGCCGGTATAATGCAGCACCAGCATATCGATGGCCGCGCCGCCGCGATCGTCGTGATTGGGCGACGGCATTTCGACCTTTTTCACGAGACGCCCCGTTCGGCGCGGATCTTTTCGTAGGCGTTGTTGATCGCCGCCAGCTTGTCGGTTGCCAGCTTGATGAATTCCTGCGGCACGCCGCGGGCCATCAGGCTGTCGGGATGGTTCTCGCGCACCAGCCTGCGATAGGTCTGGCGCAGTTCGTTGTCGTCAGCGGAATAGGACAGGCCCAGGATCACATAGGGATCGGTCAGTTCCGGCGCGAAATGGCTGGCGCGGATGCGGCGATATTCGTTCGGCGCGAAGCCGAAAATCTCCGCCACCCGCTCCAGGAACTTGGCTTCTTCCGGATGCAGCACGCCGTCAGCCTTGGCGATCTCGAACAGCCCGTCCAGCACATCTTCCAGCATGGCAGGGTTGCCCACGAACAGTTGGGCGATCTGGCCGGCATAATATTCGAACCCGGCAATGTCCTGGCGTGCCAGGTTGAAGATACGGTGGATATTGCCTTCCTCTTCCGGCGGCACGCCGAACGCCTGGCGGAAGATGAGGAACTCCTCCTCGCTCACCACGCCGTCTGCGCGCGCCATCTTGCCGGCCAGGGCCACCACCGCGATGGTGAAGGTGACGCCGGGATTGGATTCACGGTCCAGAAAGAAGTGCCCCGCCACCGCGCCGACCAGCGCGCCGACCGGTCCGCCCACGAATAGACCCGCCGCAGCGCCACTGACTTTTCCCCAAACTGACATCGACGCTTCCTAATTTCTAAAGGCGCGAGGGATTTTGGCATCCTGAGCAGGAGCGTCGCGCGGCGCGCGTGCGAAGAGCACGTGAGCGCGCGCGACGAACTCAGGGGCCAAAAGATCCGCGCCTATGCAGCACTAGACTCTCGCGGATTATAGTTGAGAAGCGGTGCCAGCCAACGTTCGGCTTCTTGGATCGTCCAACCCTTACGGCGGGCGTAATCTTCCACCTGGTCGCGCTCGATCTTGCCGACGCCGAAATAGCGGCTTTCGGGATGGGCGTAATAGAAGCCCGATACCGACGATCCCGGCCACATGGCATAGCTTTCGGTCAGCTTGACGCCGATGCGGTCGGTCGCGTCCAGCAGCTTGAACAAGGTGGCTTTTTCGGAATGTTCCGGCTGGGCGGGATAGCCCGGCGCGGGGCGGATGCCGCTATACGCCTCCTTGATCAACTCGTCATTGGTGAAATTCTCGTCCGCCGCATAGCCCCAATAGTCCTTGCGGACCTTTTCATGCATGCGTTCGGCCAAGGCTTCCGCCAGTCGGTCGGCCAGCGCCGATAGCAGGATGGCGCTGTAATCGTCCTTTGCGTCCCGAAACGCCTGCAGATGCTTTTCCTCGCCGATGCCCGCCGTCACCGCAAAGCCGCCGATATAATCGTCGGTGCCTTTGGGGGCGATGAAATCCGCCAGCGCCAGGTTGGGACGGCCCGCCTCCCGCGCCATCTGCTGGCGCAAAGTGTGCAAGGTGGCGATGGAAAACCTCCGTGCCTTGTCGCCATAGACAAGAATATCGTCATCGGAGCTGTTGGCCGGCCAAAAGCCGATCACCGCCCGCGCTGTCAGCCAGTTCTCATCCACGATCTTTTTCAGCATCTTCTGCGCATCGGCATAGAGATCGCGTGCCACCTTGCCGACCTTTTCGTATTCCAGGATGGCCGGAAACGGACCCGCCAGTTCCCAGGTCTGGAAGAAAGGCGTCCAGTCGATGGTGCGGGTCAATTCCGCCAGGTCGTAATTGTCGAACACCCTTGTGCCGAGGAATTTCGGCGCCGGCGCGATCAGATTGAAATCGGTGCGGGCACGGTTGGCGCGCGCCGCCGCCAAGGTCACGCGCCGGGCATTGCTGCGCTGGCCGGCGTGATTGCGGGCAATGGTCTCATAGTCCGCCCGCACGCCGGCGGCATAGGCGGCGCCGGCCTCCTTGCTGAGCAGGCTGGAGGCCACACCCACCGCCCGGCTGGCATCGGTGACATAGACGGTTTGCCCGCGTGCGTAGGCCGGATTGATCTTGACCGCCGTATGCACCTTTGACGTGGTGGCGCCGCCGATCAGCAGGGGAATGTCGAAGCCCTGACGCTCCATTTCCGTTGCCACCGTCACCATCTCATCCAGTGAGGGCGTGATCAGGCCCGACAGGCCGATGATGTTCGCCTTGTGCTCGCGAGCAGCGTCCAGGATTTTCTGGGTCGGCGTCATCACGCCCAGGTCGATAACCTCATAGCCGTTGCACTGCAGGACCACGCCGACAATGTTCTTGCCGATGTCATGCACGTCGCCCTTCACCGTGGCCATGACGATCTTGCCGGCCGGTTCCTTGGCCACCGATTTGTCGTCTTCCATGAAAGGCAGCAGATAGGCCACCGCCTTCTTCATCACCCGCGCCGACTTGACCACCTGGGGCAGGAACATCTTGCCGGAACCGAACAGGTCGCCCACCACATTCATGCCGGCCATCAGCGGGCCTTCGATCACGTCCAACGGGCGTGCCGCCAGTTTGCGCGCTTCTTCCGTATCCTCGACGATATAGGCATCGATGCCATGCACCATGGCATGGGTGATGCGGTCATCGACCGGCGCGTTGCGCCAGGCCGCATCTTCCACCGCGGCGGTCGCGCCATCGCCCTTGAACTGCTGCGCCAATTCCAGCAGCCGCTCGGTGGCATCGGTGCGGCGGTTGAACAGCACATCCTCGATGCCTTCGCGCAGCGGCGTGGGAATGTCCTGATAAACGCCGAGCTGGCCGGCATTGACGATGCCCATATCCATGCCCGCCCTGACGGCGTGGAACAGGAACACCGAATGCATCGCCTCGCGCACCTTTTCATTGCCGCGAAAGGAAAAGGAGAAATTGGATACACCGCCCGAAATATGGACATGAGGACAGGCGGCGCGGATCTCCGCCGTGGCCTCGATAAAAGCCTTGCCATATTCGTTATGCTCTTCGAGACCGGTGGCGACGGCAAAGATATTGGGATCGAAGATGATGTCTTCCGGCGGGAAGCCGATCTTGTTGACCAACAACGCATAGGCGCGCTTGCAAATTTCCAACTTACGGGCGCGGGTGTCGGCCTGGCCCAACTCGTCAAACGCCATCACCACCACGGCTGCGCCAAAGCGGCGCACTTCCCGGGCATGCGCCAGGAACGGCTCCTCGCCTTCCTTGAGCGAGATGGAGTTCACCACCGCCTTGCCCTGGCAGCATTTCAGACC
>DATBCP010000248.1:0-5888 GCA_036270435.1 Rhizomicrobium sp.
TTGCCCGCCCGAGTCCAGCCAATAGCCAGGCGGTACTTTCACCTCCCGCGTGATGGCCGACTTAGCCTCGTCCACGAAAGAGCCAAGGTCTCGGCCGCGGACATTGGTATCCACCAGGATGCGGCGTTTGCCGTTCTCCCGATTGATCTCACTGAGCCCATCAGAGAAGCCGAAACGCACAAGTTGGCGCAATGGCACGGAACCGCGATGGCCGTCCTTCTCGGGTAATATCACCGGCAGGGCGCCGACCGCGTCCATGTCGTTGCGCAGCGCATCGCTGCTTCTGAGCACGATGGGAAAGCGTTGGTCGCCATTGAACACCAGGCCTGCCTCCTTGCCGCCCAGGGCAGCAGACACCGTATCGGCGACCTCTTCCATGGTGAGCCCGTAACGGGAAATAGAATCGCGATCAAAGCGGATATCGAAGGTGGGAAAGCCCCGAGTCTGCATCACGCGCACGTTTTCGGCGCCGGGTATCTTCTGGAGCACGGCGCCGATTTGCCGGGCTGTCCCAGCCATCACCGCCATATCATCACCATAGATGCCTACCGCCACATCCGAGCGTACACCAGCGATCATTTCGTTGAAGCGCATCTCGATAGGTTGGGTGATCTCAAAGGAATCGCCCACCAGGGGTGCGGTCGCTTTCTTGATATCATCGATCACCCGGTCCTTGCTGCCGTCTGGCCATTGGCCGCGCGGCTTCAGCATCACGTAATTATCAGAATCATTGGGCGGCATCGCATCGAAGGTGAGACTGGCGGTCCCGGTCTTGGAGAAGATCAAATCCACTTCGGGCAGCTTGAGCAGGGCCTTCTCGGTCAGCAGGTCAAGCCGCTTGGATTGGTCCACCGACATGGAAGGGATGCGGTCAGCCGCGAGGTCGATGTTGATCTCATCGAGTTGCGGGATGAAGACACGTCCCAGCGACAGAAACACTAGGAGCGAAATCGCGAAGACGGCAGTGGCCGCGCCGATGACCTGGAGCGGATGGCCCAGCGCATAGCGGAGCCGTGGCGCGTACAACTCCTTGACCTTGCGGATGAAGGAGACCTCGCCTTCCGCGATACGGCCCGTCATCAGGATCGCCGCCATGGCCGGAACGAATGTGAGCGAAAGCGCCAAGGCAAAAGCCAGCGCCAGCATTAGGGTGACAATCATGGGCGAGAACATCTTGCCCTCCACACCCTGGAAACTCAGGCAGGGAACGAACACCAGGAAGATGATGATCTGGCCAAATAGTGTCGGGCGCACCATCTCGCGCGAAGACGTCACCACTTCGGCCAGGCGCTCCTCTACCGTGAGTGCCCTTCCCACCTCGTGCTGACGTGCCGCCAGGCGCCGCAGGCAATTCTCAACGATGATGACGGCCCCATCTATTATCAACCCAAAATCCAGGGCCCCCAGGCTCATCAGGTTGCCCGACACGCCAAGCGCGCGCATGCCGATAGCCCCGATCAGAACCGCGAAGGGGATCACCAAGGTGGCGATCAGGGCGGCACGGGCATTGCCCAGGATCAGGAAAAGAGTGGCGATCACCAGTAGCGCTCCGATGGCGAGGTTTTCTGTGACGGTGGCGATGGTGGCATTGACCAGTTGGGAGCGGTCGAGCACGACATTGGCCACGATACCGGGCGGCAAATTGGCCTTAATCTCATCCAGGCGGGCGCGCACCGCCTGGGCGACGGTGCGGCTGTTCTGACCTACCAGCAGGAGCGCGGTGCCGATCACCACTTCGCGGCCGTTCTTGCTGGCCGCGCCGGTGCGGAAATCTCCGCCGATCCGTATGGTCGCAATGTCGCGCACCGTTACGGGAACGCCGCCACGCGTGGCGATGACGGCGTGGGCGATCTCGTCCATGGTACGGATGCGGGCGTCGGCGCGAACCAGATAGGCTTCGCCGGCGCGCTGGAGGAAATTGGCGCCCACCGACAGATTGGCGGCCTCAAGCCCTCTGACAATATCGGAATAGGAAATTCCGTAAGCTGCAAGCCTGGCTGGATCGGGCTGGACGACATATTGCTTTTCATAGCCGCCGAGGGAGTCGATATCGGCGACCCCCGGCACGGTGCGAAGCTGGGGACGTAGTATCCAGTCCTGAACCGCACGCAAGTAAACGAGCCGGGAATAATCGTCGGCCAATTTCTCGCCATCGATGGTGAGATAGCTGCCGTCGCTCTGCCAACCGGCCCGGCCATCATGGGCGGGAGCTCCTTTGCCATCGGGATGGGCATATTCCACGCTGTACATAAAAATCTCGCCCAGTCCGGTGGAGACCGGCCCCATGCGCGGCTCGACATCGGAGGGCAGGCTGGACCTGGCCTGGATCAGCCTTTCGCTGACCTGTTGGCGCATGAAATAGAGGTTGCTGTCCTCGCTGAAGATCGCCGTCACCTGGCCGTACCCATTGCGCGAGAAGGAGCGTGTGGTCTCCACTCCCGCCAGGCCGGAGAGCGCGGTTTCGATAGGAAAGGTGATACGCTTTTCGATCTCTTCCGGTCCCAACGCGGGGGCAACGAAATTGATCTGGACCTGCTTGTTGGTGATGTCGGGCACGGCATCGATCGGCAGGCGCAGCGCTTGATAGATGCCATAACCGGCAATCACGACGGTCAGCGTCAGCACCAGCCAGCGGGCACGCACGGACAGTGAGAGGATTTGCGTAATCATTCTTCCCCTGTGGGCTTGCGCATCTCGGCTTTGAGGAAGAAGGCGTTGGTAGTGGCGATGATCTCTCCGGGACGAAGCCCCGATATGATTGCAGCCCGGCCGGCGCTGCGGGCGCCCACCGTCACCGGCCGCGCCGTGAAGCCGGTGGCCGTGCGCACGAACACCATGTCGCGGCCTTCCAGGGTCTGGACCGCTTCGGCCGGCACCACGATTCCCGTCTTTGCCGCCCGGCTGGGCGTAATCTCCGCAGTCAGGACATCGCCCGGCGTCAATGCGGGTTCCCCAGGCAGGGGATCGAGCACGGCTGTGGCGGACCGCGTCATCTCATTGAGAGTTGGCGTGACCGAACGCACTCGGGCACGCACCAATGTCCCGGCGCGTGTGCGGACCTTGGCGGCATCGCCGGCTGCAATGCGCCCCGCGTCCTGAACCGGCACGGCGGCATCGATGTCGATGTCCTCCGGGTTCGCCACACGGAACAGTTCCGTGTCCGGTTGAACGAACAGCCCGAGCGTCGCCGTGCGCGACACGATCGCCCCTCCAATAGGGCTGATAACGGCGACGCCGGTACCATCGGGTCGCAGATGGCTGACGGTGGCAGCGGCACGGGCGCGCCGCATGTCCGCCGCCGCGGCGTCAAAATCGGCTTGGGCCCGCTCCAGCTCTTCGCGCGGCGCAACCTGCTTGCCAAACAGCGCCTTCTCGCGCTCCAGCAGTGCCCGGGCCTGCGCAAACCTTGACTCCGCAGTTGCCTGCGCCGCTGCGATGGCAGCGGCATCCCGGCTTGCCACCACAGCCAAAGCGTCGCCCGCCTTGACCTTGTCGCCCACCCGGCCCGTGATGCTGGCGACGGTGCCTGCGACATGGGCGGTGAGCACTGCTTCGCCGCGTATCTCCGGGTCGATCGTGGCGGGCGCGACAATCTCGTCGGCCAGATTGCCGCTGGAGACCTTCTCAGTGGCGATGCCGGTCGCTCTCAACGCTTCCGGCGTGACGGTAACAGACATGGGCAGAACATCGTCCGCCGGCGGGTTGACCGGTTGCTGTGCGGGCTCGGTCCAGCGCGCGATCAAAAACCCAAGGCCGCATGCGACCAGCAGCGCGACCGTGATAAGGGGCCAGCTGCGAGACATCTCATGATCCAGTTTCATGGCATGTCTCCAAACGGGGTTTTGCCGGCAAGGCGCGCCAAAAGGGCCTCCGCAGCAATGCGCGCAACCTGCGCATCCAGCAGGCGAAGTCGGGCGTCGGTCAGAGTGCGGCGGGCGTTCAGAAGGTCGAGCAGGGATGTCTTGCCGCTTTGATATCCGATGCGCGTGAGGTCGTAAGCCTCTTGCGCGGCGGCAGCGGCGCTCCAGGCTGCGGAGAGCCGGGAGACCGATGCGTTGGCCTGCAGTATGGCGGCACGCCAGCCGGTCTCGGCATCGGCGCGCGCCGCCGCCAGCCGGGCACCGGCTGCCGCAACCTGTGATCCGGCCGCCGAGATATTGCCGGAATTTTGATCGAACAGGGGAATCGGTAGCGACATCCCGCCCACCAGCACCGTGGCGTGTTCGCCTTGCAGCCGCCGTACGCCAAGCGTGGCAGTCACATCGGGGATGACGCGGTTATTTTCATAGTCAAGTTTTCCCAATGCCGCATCGCGTTCGGCCTCCGCGATCGTAACGGCCGGAAAGATCTTGGGCGCAGCTATGGACGGCCGTTTGAGCGAGACAACCAACGGCAGCAGCGAAGGGGTGATGTCGGTGAAGCTTTGAGGAGCTGCCACCAGTGCCGAAAGTCGCGCCAGGGATTGGTCAGCCTCGGCTAGAGCGCCCTCAAGATCGGATTGTGCCGCAAGGTATGCCGCATTGGCCTGTTTGGCGCGAATGCCTGCTTCGCGGCCAGCGTCGACGAGAGCCTGGGTGCCGCGAACGTCTTCAGCCGCCGCCTGCGCTGCTTCCTGATAGAGTCCGACCTTCGCTTTCGCCGTCTCCGCGCCGGCGTAGGCCAGCGCGAGGTCATAGCCGAAAGCGGCCAGCGCTTGTTCGTCGCGCGCTTGGGCGGCGCTTACTTCTGCGGCCCCCGCTGCAATGCGTGCGCTGCGTTTGCCCCCCCATTCGATCGGCTGACTCAACGATAGCGTGGTCTGCTGGGTGGAAAGCCCGGTCAGGGCTGTCTGACCTCCTGCAAAATTCTCAAACAGTATGCTGCCCGTTGGATTGGGCCAGGCGCTGGCTTGGTCGGCCAGACCTCGTGCGACGCCAACTTCAGCGTGGCTTTCCAGCAGCCGCGGCGCTATCGCTTCGGCTTGATGCAGCAATTCGTAATAGGAAGGAGCCGGCAAGGCCACCGCTACGGCCGCGGTTTGCGGCAACAAGGCGATGGCGACGCACAGAGCCGAGAGCTGCCTGCAGCAGCGTTCGGGCTGAAGCCGGTGAAGGCTTGTGGCGGATTCCCAAAGGCCGGGACGCCGCAAAAGCGGCGCGCGCAAGCGCGCGAAGTGAACGGACATGATGATCCTCTCCTGCGGGGATGTGAACAAATCCGCGCCGGATGACGCAGATTAGACGCGGGAGAGGAAAAGTCTGGGAGGTCGCTCGGGCAGGGATTGCCGAATCGCAATGATCAGCCGCCCACGCGATGGCGGCTCGGCTGCTTTGCACGTCGGTACGAAGTCGGGGAAGCGCGAAGTCAATACCAGGCTGGCGGAGCCCAAATCGCCTCTGTGGTGATGGCCAACGTCATGGTCGTGGCGATCGCCATCATGACCATGATCGGCATGATCGAAATCCAGGATGATGTCAGCGAACAGCATATGCTGATGATGGTGATGGCCCCCCACCAGATGCTGGACACTCGCCACAGTGCTGGCCACGGCCGCCTGCATGAAAATCAGCACCAGCGCGACGCAAACCAACGCGCCCGCCTTCTTTGCCGGCAAGTTCCGGTCCGCTTTCATCCCTGTCAGGCTAACCGCAGATGGTCAAGCTGGCAATAATGGCGGACAAGCCCGGTATTTCATCGCCCCTGTCAGTATGCGGCCGGCTTCTGGCCTAAGTGGATTGACCTGCCGCATTTTCAGGGCGGCCGAATGTCCTGCACTAAGCGGCTATTTGCGTTTTTTTGAAGACCGCGCTTATCATGGCGCTGAATTCCAAATAGGCGCAGGAGAGTTTGACAGGGGTTTCTCAAAGGCTGACAGGAACAGAAACGGGTGGGCCGCTGTGGCGCAAACT
>DATBCP010000249.1:0-12438 GCA_036270435.1 Rhizomicrobium sp.
TCACGCGGCCCAGCAACCCGGCAATCGCCGAGCCGATGATGGGGAGGAAGACGATCAAGGAATACATTTGCGCCTTCAACCCTTCATCAAGTTCACGTCCTCAACCGCGATAGTGCCGCGGTTGCGGAAATAGACCACCAAGATGGCCAGGCCGATGGCCGCTTCCGCCGCCGCCACGGTGAGGATGAACAAAGCGAAGACCTGCCCCACCAGATCGCCCAGATAGGCGGAGAAGGCGACAAAGTTGAGGTTCACCGCCAGCAGGATCAGCTCCACCGACATCAGGATGATGATGATGTTCTTGCGGTTGAGGAAAATACCCAACACGCCGATGGTGAACAGGATGGCGGCGACGGTTAGATATTCGCTCAGCCCGATCGTCATTTACGCCCCCTCCTGCTGCGCGCCTTGGCCCGGCTGGATGTCGACCAACTCCACCGCCATGGCCGCCGTGCGGGCATTCTGCACCGCGACCACCTGGCGGCGCACCCCGGGGCGCGAGCGCAAGGTCAACACGATGGCGCCGATCATGGCGACCAGCAGCACCAGCCCGGCGATCTGGAAGTAATAGACATAGTCGGTATAGAGGATATGGCCCAAGGCGGCGGTGTTGGTGACGCCGGGGGGTGTGGCACTGGCCAGCGCCATCTTGGCGGCCGGCTTGAGCACCCAGGCGCTGCCCGCCATCACCAGTTCGGCCACCAGGATCAATCCCACCAGCGCGCCTAACGGCAGATATTGCAAGGCGCCGCGCTTCAGTTCGGCGAAATCGACGTCCAGCATCATCACCACGAACAGGAACAGCACCGCAACGGCGCCGACATAGACCACCACCAGGATCATGGCCAGGAACTCCGCCCCCAAGAGCACGAACAGGCCGGCGGCATTGAAGAAAGTCAGGATCAGGAACAGCACCGAATGCACGGGATTCCTGGCGGCGATCACCATGACCGCCGAAGCGATCAGGATCGCGGCAAAGAAATAAAAGGCTAGTGCTGCAAGCATCGGTTTCTCGTTGGCCTATCGATAAGGCGCGTCCAATTCCAGATTGCGGGCAATTTCGCGTTCCCAGCGGTCGCCATTGGCGAGCAGCCGGTCCTTGTCATAATAGAGTTCCTCGCGCGTCTCGGTGGAGAATTCGAAATTCGGCCCCTCCACGATCGCGTCCACCGGGCAGGCTTCCTGGCAGAAGCCGCAATAGATGCATTTCACCATGTCGATGTCATAGCGGGTGGTGCGGCGCGAACCGTCTTCGCGCGGCTCGGCCTCGATGGTGATGGCCTGGGCCGGGCAGATCGCTTCGCACAGCTTGCAGGCGATGCAGCGTTCCTCGCCGTTTGCGTAGCGACGCAGCGCATGCTCACCGCGAAAGCGGTGCGATAGCGGGCCCTTTTCGAAGGGATAGTTCAAGGTCGCCTTGGGGGCGAAGAAATAGCGCATGGTGAGGAAGAAGCTCTTGATGAACTCCACGAGGAAGATCTGGCGCGCGGTGCGGTCGAAACTCATGGGCGTTACCTCTAGGCGTGATGGTGGAAGACGACCACCCAGGCCGCCGTCAGGACCACCCAGATAAGGGATGTGGGAAGGAAGATCTTCCAGCCCAGCCGCATCAGCTGGTCATAGCGGTAGCGCGGCACCATCGCCTTCACCATCGCCATCATGAAGAAGAAGAACGCCGTCTTGAGCAGGAACCAGAAGATGCCCAGGACGGGGATGTTCAGCGGCCAGATGTTTACGGGCGACAGCCAGCCGCCCAGGAACAGGATGCTCATCATGGCGCAAAGCATGATGACGTTCATATATTCGGCCAGAAAGAACAGCAGGAACGGGCCGGAGGAATATTCCACGAAAAAACCCGCCACCAATTCGCTTTCCGCTTCCAGCAGGTCGAAAGGCGGACGCTGGGTTTCCGCCAGGGACGAGATGAAGAAGATCACCAGCATGGGAAACAGGATGGAGAAGGCGTTCCAGTGCAGGAAGCCCGCCCAGCCGGCGGTTTCCTGGCCATGCACGATCTGGGAGATGTTCAGCGAGCCCGCGAACAACAGCACGGTGATCATCACAAAGCCGATGGAGACTTCGTAGGACACCATCTGGGCGGCGGCGCGCAGCGCCGAGAGAAAGGCATATTTGGAGTTCGACGCCCAGCCCGCCATCACCGTGCCGTAGACGCCCAGCGACGAAACCGCGAACAAGTACAGGATGCCGACATTGATGTCGGCGATCACCCAGCCCTTGTTGAAAGGGATCACGGCCCAGGCGATGAAGGCCACCATCACGCTGACGATGGGGGCCAGGAAGAAGACCACCTTGTTGGCGCCGGCCGGAATGATCACTTCCTTGAGCAGGAATTTGAGCGCATCGGCGATGGTCTGCAGCAGGCCGAAAGGTCCCACCACATTGGGGCCGCGGCGCATCTGCACCGCCGCCCAGATCTTGCGGTCGGCCAGGATGACGGCGGCGACCGACAACATCAGGATCAGGCAGATCACCAGAATGAACATGCTCTGGCTGAGGAACCAGGCCCAGCCATAGGGCAGTCCGAGGCCTTGCCAGAAGGGGACCAGCGCCATCGCCCTACTCCGCCGCCAGTTTGTTCGCGCCATGCACCAGTTCCTGGCTGCACTTGGCCATGGTCTCGCTCGCCCGTGCGATCGGGTTGGTCAGGTAATAATCGGCGATGGCATAGGTCACGGGTGCGGAGTCCAGCACGCCGCTGTCACCGATCGCGTCCCAGGTCGCCGCGGATGTATCGGCATGGACCGGCGCGCTGTTCAGGTCGGCGAAATGGGTGACGTCCTTTACGATCGCCGCCAACAAGGCCGGGCGGTCGTCATAAGGCAGCCTCGCGCCCAGCACTTCGGACAAGGCGCGCAAAATGGCCCAATCTTCCTTGGCCTCGCCCGGCGGGAAAGTGGCGCGGCGGCCGCGCTGCACCCGGCCCTCGAAATTCACATACAGCCCGTCTTTTTCGGTGTAGGCGGCGCCCGGCAGGATCACATCGGCATGATGCGCCCCGGCATCGCCATGACTGCCTTGATAGACCACAAAGGCGCGACCCAGATGCGCGAGGTCGAATTCGTCCGCGCCCAGGAGGTAGATAAAGTCGATCTCACCCCGTTGGGCACCCTCGACGATCTTGGCCACGTCTCGCGCGCCGCCCGCCGGCAGGAAACCCAGATCCAGCGCAGCCACGCGTGAGGCGGCGGTGTGCAGGATATTGAATCCGTTCCAGCCCCCTTCGGCATGGGTGCCGGCCGGACCGATCATGCCGGTATCGGCGGCGATCTTGGCCGCCAGCCGCAGGATCGCCGCGCCGTCCTTGCGATTGAGCACGCCGGAGCCCAGCACGATCATCGGCCGCTTGGCGTCGGTCAGCAGCTTGGCGAAGTCATGGCTGCCATTGGCAATCTGTTCCAGCACGGCAATGTCGGTGCCCAGTTGCTGCACCGGATAGGTCAGGTTCACCGCCGGTCCGATGCTGGCGATCTTCACACCGCCGGCCAGCCAGGCCTTGCGGATGCGGGCGTTGAGCACCGGCGCATCCCAGCGCGGATTGGCCCCCACCAGCAGGATGGCATCGGCCGCTTCCACGCCCAGGATGGTGGAATTGAACAGGTAGGTCTGGCGCGGCAGCTTCTCGCCGGATGCGCCGAGCCCGATCTTCGCGCCATCCTGGCGGCAATCCAGGTTGGTGACACCCAGGGCGCCCATCAGGTCCTTCAGCGCCTTGATTTCCTCGGCCGCCGCCAGGTCGCCGACAATAGCCGCCATCTTGCCCGGCGAGGTGGCCTTCACCCGCGCGGCGATGGTCGCAAAAGCGTCCTGCCAGCTTGCAGGCTTGAGTTTGCCGTTGACCCGCACATAAGGACGGTCCAGGCGTTGGCGCGAGAGCCCGTCACAGGCATGGCGCGCCTTGTCGGATGTCCATTCCTCGTTCACTTCCTCGTTCAGGCGCGGCAGCACCCGCATCACCTGCGAACCGCGGGTATCGACGCGGATGTTGCAGCCCTGTGCGTCCATCACATCGACGCTTTCGGTCTTGCGCAACTCCCAGGGCCGGGCATTGAAGGCATAAGGTTTGGAGGTCAAGGCGCCGACCGGGCACAGGTCCACCACATTGCCCGACAGTTCGGAGGCAAACGCCTTTTCCAGATAGGTGGTGATCTCCATATCCTCGCCGCGGCCGGTGGCGCCCAGATCGGGCACGCCCGCCACCTCGGTGGCGAAACGCACGCAGCGGGTGCATTGGATGCAGCGGGTCATGACGGTGGCAACCAACGGCCCCATATATTTGTCTTCGACGGCGCGCTTGTTCTCGTTGAAGTGGTGGAAAGCGGCACGGCCATAGCCCATCGCCTGGTCCTGCAGGTCGCATTCCCCGCCCTGGTCGCAGATCGGGCAATCCAGCGGATGGTTGATCAAAAGAAATTCCATCACCCCTTCGCGCGCTTTGCGGGCGTAAGGCGAAGTGGTGTTGATCTTGGCCGGGGTGCCGTCCTTATTAGGGAAGATGTCTTTCACCTGCAGCGCGCAGGAGGCTTGCGGCTTGGGCGCGCCCACCCACTCCACCAGGCACATGCGGCAATTGCCGGCCACCGACAGCCGCTCATGATAGCAGAAGCGCGGAATCTCCGCCCCGGCCTGCTCGCAGGCCTGGAGCAGCGTGATGGAGTCATCCGCCTCGATTTCCTTGCCGTCAATGACGAGTTTGCGGTTAGCCATTACAAACCCCATTGTAACGACCCGGCTTGTCCGGGCCATCCAGCTTTTTCTGCTCCGGCGTGCTGGCACCCCCTGGATGGCCCGCATTTGCGGGCCATGACAAGGACGGGCGGATGATCAGCTTGCGGGTCGGCATCAGGCGCACCGTTTCTCTTGCCAGAGCTTGGCGGAGGGAAGCTCCGCCCAGCCGAAGGCGAATTCGCTGGGGCCGTTGGCGATATAATGGTCAAGCCGTTGCTTGGCTTCCTCCAAGGTGGGGACATGACCTTCGGGAATCCACCACATCACGACAGTGGGCTTTTGGGACGTTTCGAAAAATTCGTGCTTGCGGGCATAGAGGTTGCGATGCACGGTCTGGAAGACGAATTTGCCCAACGCTTCCGGGCTTTCCCACACCGACATATTGACGTTCATGGTCGGATCGCCCGGCCAATGCAGCGCCATGGCGCTGGCGCCGCTGTCGTCTTTGAGCCGCCAGACAAAGCCCGGCATCCGTTCGGCCAGGGCATTGATACGCGCCAGGTTGTTGTAGAAATCTGCCATGCGGGGATCATCCGGGCCGCCCAGCACGCGCCCAATATTCACTTGTGCGAGTTGCATATTGCTCATGCGGCGCCCCGTTGCTCAAGGATCAGGCGGCGCATCATGGGGCTGTAATGCCTCAGATAGTTCTGCCTGGCATAATAGTCCGAGGCGAAATAGTGCTTGTGATTGGCGAGTTGGGTCTTGGCCACTTCGCCCCATGGCTGGAAGGGTGCCAGCCGCATGGCGGCATCCAGCGAATAGACCAGTCGCGCGACGAACCATTCGTAACGCTCGAATTGGCTCTTGTCGCCGTCGAAGGTATGGTCCCGCAGATCCAGCTTGCCCAACTCGGGATTGGAGAATTGCGGATCGCGCAGGGCCGCGTCGCACTGGCCGATGTAATGCGTCGCCGCGTAATGTGTGCGGTTGCTGTGCATCTGGGTGAGGGTCATCAGCACCGCCAGCAATGCGCTGATGGAAGCAAACCACTCCAGGAACTGGATCCAGACGGCTGTCATTGCGCGGCCACCTTTTGGAAGTCCGCGATGCGCTTTTCGATCTCGGGCCGGAAGTGGCGGATCAGGCCTTGGATCGGCCAGGCGGCGGCATCGCCCAGCGCGCAGATGGTGTGACCTTCGATCTCCTTGCTGACTTCCTGAAGCAGGTCGATCTCGGCCACCTTGGCGTCGCCGCGCACCATGCGCGTCATCACCCGCCACATCCAGCCGGTGCCCTCACGGCACGGGGTGCATTGGCCGCAGGATTCATGCTTGTAGAAATAGGCCAGCCGCTGAATCGCCTTGATCACGTCGGTGGACTTGTCCATCACGATCACCGCGGCGGTGCCCAATCCCGACTGGACGTTCTTCAGGCTGTCGAAATCCATCAGCACATCGTCGCAGATGCTTTTTGGCAGCAAGGGCACCGAAGCGCCGCCCGGGATCACCGCCAGGAGATTGTCCCAGCCGCCGCGCACGCCGCCGCAATGCCGGTCGATCAGCTCGCGCAGGGGAATGCCCATTTCCTCTTCGACATTGCAGGGCTTGTTCACATGGCCGGAAATGCAGAACACCTTGGTTCCGGTATTGTTGGGCCGGCCGATGCCAGCGAACCAGGCGGCGCCACGGCGGATGATGGTGGGGGCGACGGCGATGGATTCGACATTGTTGACCGTGGTCGGGCAGCCATAAAGCCCGACATTGGCCGGGAACGGCGGCTTCAGGCGCGGCTGGCCCTTCTTGCCTTCCAACGATTCCAACAGCGCGGTTTCCTCGCCGCAGATATAGGCGCCGGCGCCGTGATGAACATAGAGATCGAAATCCCAGCCATGGATATTGTTCTTGCCGATCAGGCGGGCCTCATAGGCCTCGTCCACCGCGCGCTGCAGCGCCTCGCGCTCGCGGATGAATTCGCCCCGCACATAGATGTAGCAGGCGTGCGCCCGCATCGCGAAGCTGGCGACGAGGCAGCCTTCGACCAGCGTATGGGGATCGTTGCGCATGATGTCGCGATCCTTGCAGGTGCCCGGTTCGGACTCGTCGGCATTGACCACCAGGTAATGCGGCCGTTCCTTGATCTCCTTCGGCATGAAGGACCATTTGAGGCCGGTGGGGAAACCCGCGCCGCCGCGGCCGCGCAAGCCCGATTTTTTCATGATGTCGACGATGGCCTCGGGGCCCAGCTCCAATATGGCCTTGGTATTGTCCCACTGGCCGCGTTTGCGGGCGCCATCCAGGCCGACATCCTGGAAGCCGTAGAGATTGGTGAATATCCGGTCCTTGTCGGCGAGCATCAGGTGGCCGCTCCAGGCGGTTTCTGGGTGGGCGCTTCGCGGTCGGAAGCGGCCTCGGTCGGTTTCTTGGCTTGCGCGTCGGTCAACGGCTGCTGCGGCAACTGCATGGTGTACTTACCGATCACCGAGCCGTCATAGAGCGATACGTCGGTCAAGGTGAGCGCGCCGCCTTCCGGCTCCGACGAGACCCGGCGGCCATTCTGCGGGCCCGGCTTGATGGGTTTGCCGGCGCGCAGCTCCGCGATCATCCGTTCGGTGATGGGCCCGTCAATGTCTTCATAGAAATCGCTGCCGATCTGCAGCATGGGAGCATTCACGCAGGCGCCCAGGCATTCCGCTTCCATCCAGGAGAACTTGCCGTCTTCCGAAACGGTATGCGGATGGGGATGGATGTGTTTCTTGCACGCCGCCACCACGGCATCGGAGCCGCGCAGCCAGCAGGGCGTGGTGGTGCAGACCTGGACCAGATAGGTCCCCACCGGCTCCAGGTTGAACATGGTGTAGAAGGTCGCCACTTCCAGCACCCGGATGAACGGCATGCCCAGTATCTGGGCGACGCTTTCGATCATCGGATGGGTGACCCAACCCTCCTGCTCCTGGCCGCGCCACAATAGCGAGATCACCGCCGATGCCTGGCGGCCCGGCGGATATTTGGCGATGGTGGCGCGCGCCCAATCCGCATTCTCCGCGCTGAAGGCGAAGCTTGCGGGCTGGATTTCCGGCGGGGCAAGACGGCGGAGCGACATGCTATCTACTTTGCGAAATCGACGCGGCTGATCAGCCCGTCCTTGAAGGTGTAAATGGCGATGATCTCGAATTGCTCGCCGCTTGGGCTGCGGACCACCAATTCATGATCCACCACCGTGTTGCCGACGGCGATGCGGTTCTTGAGGATGGCCTTGTTCTGGGGAAACTGGGCGAAGGCCTTGGCATAGCGTGCCGTAATGGCATCCCGGCTGGTCTCGGTAGGCTGGCCGTTGATCGGCGCGATCACGCAATCAGCTGCGAAGAACCCGACATAAGCTTCCAGGTCCTGGGCGTTGTAGGCATCCAGCTGTTTCTGGGCGATGTCGATATTGGGATTGCTTTGCACACTCACCGGTCCACCTCGCCAAACACGATATCCAGCGAGCCCAGCACCGCCGACACGTCGGCCAGCATATGGCCCTTGCACATATAATCCATCGCCTGCAGGTGGAGGAAGGATGGGGCCCGTATCTTGCAGCGATACGGTTTGTTGGACCCGTCCGCCACCAGATAGACGCCGAACTCGCCCTTGGGCGCTTCCACAGCGGCATAGGCCTCGCCCGCCGGAACATGGAAGCCTTCGGTATAAAGCTTGAAGTGATGGATCAAGGCTTCCATCGAGGTCTTCATCTCGCCGCGGCGCGGCGGCACGACCTTGTTGTCGGTGGAAACGATGGGGCCGGACGGCATCTTCTCGATGCATTGGCGCATGATCTTGGTGGCCTCGCGCATCTCTTCCATGCGCATGATGTAACGGTCGTAATTGTCGCCGTTCTTGCCCACCGGAATCTTGAAGTCGAGCTCGTTGTAGCATTCGTAAGGCTGGGCGCGGCGCAGGTCCCATTTCACGCCGGTGGAGCGCAGCATCACGCCCGACATGCCCCACATTTCGGCATCGGCCCTGGAGATCACGCCGATATCGACATTGCGCTGCTTGAAGATGCGGTTCTCGGTCAGCAGGCCCTCGATATCGTCCAGGACCTTGGGGAAATGATCACAGAATTTCAGGATGTCTTCGGCAAGACCGGGCGGCATGTCCTGGTGCACCCCGCCGGCGCGGAAAAACGCGGCATGCATGCGCGAACCTGAGATGCGCTCATAGAACACCATCAGCTTTTCGCGCTCTTCAAAGCCCCAGAGCGGCGGTGTCAGCGCGCCCACATCCATCGCCTGGGTGGTGACGTTGAGCAGATGATTCAAGAGACGCCCGATCTCGGAATAGAGCACGCGGATATACTGGCCGCGCTGGGGCACAGCCAGGCCCAACAGCTTCTCGATCGCCAGGCAGAAGGCATGCTCCTGGTTCATCGGCGCGACATAGTCCAGCCGGTCGAAATAGGGGATCGCCTGCAGATAGGTCTTATGCTCGATCAGCTTTTCGGTGCCGCGATGGAGCAGGCCGATATGCGGGTCGACGCGGGTGACGATCTCGCCATCAAGATCCAGGATCAGGCGCAACACGCCATGCGCCGCCGGATGCTGGGGCCCGAAATTGATGGTCAGCTGCGGATCGTCCGACTCATGGCCCTGCTTGTTGTCCAAGGTGACCGTTGTCATGGCTTCTTCCCCGGATCGCCCGAGGCCACACCCGGCGCCATGGCTGCCTTCTCGTCACCCGGCAGGATATGCGGCGCGCCCTCCCAGGGACTCATGAAATCGAAATCGCGGAATTCCTGCACCAGCTGCACCGGCTGATACACCACGCGCTTGAGCTCGTCGTCATAGCGCAGCTCGACATAGCCGGTGAGCGGGAAGTCCTTGCGCAGCGGATAGCCGGAAAAACCGTAATCCGTGAGGATGCGACGCATGTCGGGATGGCCTTCGAACGGCACGCCATACATGTCGAAAGTCTCGCGCTCGAACCAGCCGGCGGCGGGATAGACGGAGATGATGGACGGGATGCTCTCCCCCTCCCCCACCTGCGCCTTGACGCGGATGCGGGCGTTTCTGGTCAGCGACAAGAGGTGATAGACCACATCGAAGCGTTTTGCGCGCTGCGGCCAGTCGGTACCGCAGAGATCCACCAGGATCTTGAAGTCCGCGTCGTCGCGCAGATGTGCCATCGCGGTGAGGATATCGGCGGCGTTCACGTCGATGGTGATTTCGCCGCGGGCCATCGTCACGCCCGTAACCGCGCCGCCCAGCGCCGTCTTGATCTCTTCGCCCAGGTCCGCCAGATCCGCCATTTAACGCTCGATGGTTCCGGTGCGGCGGATTTTCCGCTGCAACAACAGAATGCCGTAGACCAAAGCCTCCGCGGTGGGCGGGCAGCCCGGCACATAGATGTCGACCGGCACGATACGGTCGCAGCCACGCACCACGGCATAGGAATAATGATAATAGCCGCCGCCATTGGCGCAGGAACCCATGGAGATCACATAGCGCGGCTCCGGCATCTGATCGTAGACCTTGCGCAGCGCCGGGGCCATCTTGTTGGTCAGCGTGCCGGCCACGATCATCACGTCCGACTGGCGTGGTGAGGCCCGCGGCGCGATGCCGAAACGCTCCAGGTCGTAGCGCGGCATCGAGGCCTGCATCATCTCAACCGCACAGCAGGCGAGCCCAAAGGTCATCCACATCAGGGAGCCGGTGCGCGCCCAATTTATCAGGGCGTCGGCACTGGTGACCAGAAAGCCCTTGTCGGCCATCTCGGCCTGCAAGGCCTTGAAATAAGGATCATTGTCGGTGATGGAGGATGATGCGCCCTCCACGCCCGCACGCGCAGCACTATTCGCGGGGATCACTCCCATTCCAGCGCGCCTTTCTTCCATTCATAGATGAAGCCGACGGTCAGTACCCCCAGGAACACCATCATCGACCAGAAGGCGAAGATGCCGGTGTCGCCCATACTTGAATCATTGAGGGTGATGGCCCACGGAAACAAAAAGGCCACTTCCAGGTCGAAGATGATGAACAGCAGCGACACCAGGTAGAAGCGCACATCGAACTTCATGCGCGCATCGCCAAAGGCGGGGAACCCGCATTCATAGGCCGAGAGCTTCTCAGGATCCGGCTTGGAAGGGGCGATGACCAGCGGCACCACGATCAAAGCCCCGCCCATTACGGCCGCCAGCCCGATGAAGATCAGGATCGGCAGATATTCCAGCAGCAGCTTTTCCATGCGCATACCCCATGATCCTTACCCCCTGGCGTTGCGGGAACGCCCCCAACAGGTCGGACCGGCGTTATTTCGCGGGTGCAGTATAGGCCGCTGACCGCGCGAGACCAGCGGGGTTTAAAGGAAGATTCGCCGCAGAAAAACAGGAAAATTCCGACGACTATGCGACATGGCGCGAGGTGCGGGATTGGGGGAAGAAAAGTCGTGGAAACCCCGCAGCAGCTGCGAGAGATTCTTAACTAGATGCCATTTCCAACGCGGGAGCGACGGGACGCCCATGCGGCCTACCCGCAACGTCAGGCCGCGCCGGGCATGAACCCGCTGCCACAAGGAAAAATGTTTAAGGGAACCGCGGAAAAGCCACTTCAGAAAGAGAAGTGGCGGGAGCGACCGGGGTCTGCGAGCACCCCTAGCGGCAGCGTCAGGGGTGCGAAGCAGACGAACCCGCGACGTCGCGGCGAAACAAAAAGGCCATTTCCAGAGGAGACATGGCGGGAGCGACGGGGCTCGAACCCGCGACCTTCGGCGTGACAGGCCGACACTCTAACCAACTGAGCTACGCCCCCGCAGCGGTCCCGCGAAGGGCTGCGAAGGGGGCCGATGTACGGGCGTACCTCTCACCTGTCAAGCAGCGTCAGCGACTTGTTCCAAACGCCCTTTATGGAGGTCCACCGGGGGCCCCGCCGCCACCGCGGCGGCGACGCTGACCACCGCCGGAAGGGCGATCCTGCGGCGGCTGGTCGGCCGACGCAGCATCGGGGTCGCGTGGCTTTGCACCGGCGCGCTGCAGTTCCTTGGGGCTGAGCTTGCCGTCATGGTCGGCATCCAACTGGTCGAACAGCGAATAGGGCGCGGCGGAAAATTCGGTGTAATCGATACAGCCGTCCTGGTTCCAATCCACCACCGGCGTGGCGGTGGACTGGTCCGCATCCACCCGCGCCTGATTGATCTGGCCGGCCTGCTCGGCATCCAGGCAACCATTATGGTGAGTGTCGTGGACGGCAAAATCCGCTTTCAGGCCGGCAATCAACTCGGCTCGAGTGACCGTGCCGTCATGATTGGCGTCATATTTCAGCAGCATGGCGGCATTGCCGCCATGATAGTTCTCATCGCGGGGCTTTTCCGCAGGGCGCATCCAGGGCGGAGGTTGGCGCGGGCCGCCACAGGCGGCGAGCGGCAGCATACAGAGCAAAACTGGAAGAAGACGGCGCAATGAAGATTCCTTATTTCAGGACAGACTAGCGGTACTGGTCATAGTTGGCGAATTAAGCGGGGGAAAGATCGACGGACTCGCCGAGCCGTAGCTCGCCGAAACAAACGCCCGCCTTCGCCCTAAAAGGGCTCCGGCGCGGCAGCCTTCGCCGCTTCGCGAGCGAAGGCTGGTGGGCGGTGAAGGGTTCGAACCTCCGACCCTATCGGTGTAAACGATATGCTCTACCAGCTGAGCTAACCGCCCGCGCTGGCGTCTTACACCAAGTTCACGAGACGGAATAAGCCGGGATGCGGGCCGCGCCTAGTTGAGCATGTCCTT
>DATBCP010000250.1:0-7053 GCA_036270435.1 Rhizomicrobium sp.
GGAAGGTGACCATTCCCTGACCCGCGCCAGATGGTCGTAGTCGCCGGCAATGTCGGCGCGGAAGGGCCGCACGCGAGGGCGATACGGCGTCGCCTCATCCTTGAACCAGGCGATGCGGCGTTGAAGCTGCGCCACTGCTTCCTGGGCCAATTCGATCGGATTTTTTATGGGCTTGGAGTCACGTGCTTTCGCTTCGCTCGCCAGGCTGACGTATCTCAGATCTTCAGCACGGAAAGGACCGATACCGAAGCCGTCTTGCGCCAGCATGCCGGCTTCCAGCGGCAATTGCGGCGACAGAAGCTGTTGGACCTGCTTGTCGCTGGGAATGGCGCCGGTCTTGTAATCCAGGATCGCGGCCGCGCCATTGGTCAGGATATCGATACGGTCGGCGACGCCGGTCAATTCGAAATCGCCCAGCTTGAGGCTGCCTTTGATTTCCAGGTGCGATGCGGCAATCGTCCCATGCCGGCTCTTTTCCCAATCGACGAAACCGCGTGCCGCGCCCAGGAAACGCGGCCGCCACAGCGCCAGCGCCGCTTTGGGAATGCCGGCCTTGGCAAATATGTCATCGGCAATGGCCGCCAGTTCCGACACGGCGTCATCGGGCAGGCCATGGCGGTATTTGCGGATGAAAATCTCCAGCGCCTTGTGCAGGGCAGTGCCGCGCTCCAAGGGACCAATAGGTTCGTCCAGCGCGTCCAAGGGCCTTAAGCGCAGCACATGCTTGGCATAGATCGCATAGGGATCGCGCAGCCAGGTTTCAATTTCCGTCACCGACAGCCGGCGCGGACGCGTGTCAACCGGTGGCATGGGCTTGGGCCTTGGCAGCCGCGGTCCTTGCGGCACGTCCATCAGCTGTGCGGCAAGTTCGGCATAACGCTGTCCTTCGGCAAGCAAGTCTTGCGCGCCCAGGCCGCGCGTCAGTTGCGCCAGGCGTTGTAGCCAGCGTGACGGAATGGTCGGCGCGCCATCCGCCTTCAAGGCGCGGGTCAAAAGCACGCGCGGACCCGCCGCCAGCATGGCGAAGTCGTGCGCGGAAAGGCCGATGCTGCGTTCGGGCTGTTCCAGGCCCAGCATGTTGCGCATGGGACGGGAGAACCAGGGATCGTTACCCGCTCCTCGCGGCCAGGAGCCTTCGTTCAATCCGCCCAGCACCAGCAAATCGAACTGCTGCAGGCGCGCCTCCAGCGGGCCCAGAATGGCGAGCCGCGGATGCTGTCCGAAGGCCGCGCGCACCGGCACCTTCATCGCCAGGCTGCGCAACAGCGAGGGCCAGGATTGCGGTTCGATGGCGTCCAGGTCCGCGGCCGCCGCTTTCAGGGACGCGACCAGTTGGAAAGCCGCTTCGCCATCTTCATGGCCCCATAGGATGCAGTCCTTCTTTTCGTCACAGGCCAGTGCTTCGGCGGCGGCGATCTGGGTCTCCAGCAGGTTCCCGATCGGCGCATCCTGTCGTGCAAAAAGCAGCTCCAGCGGCTTCAGAAGTTCGGCGATCCCGTTCCACCAAGCTGCCAATGCCGTCAGCGCCTGGGGCGGCGGCGGCACGCTCATCTCACGGGTCTTTGCAATGGCGCGGCTGATGCCGTCCAGCCCTGGATCAGGACGCGGGCCTCTCAGGCACCAGCGGTCCAGTTCGCGTGCGCGGGCGCGGAAGGCGGCGCTGTCCTGTCCCTGCCGCGCAAAGGGATGCTTCAGCAGGGCGAGCAAAGGCACCGGCGCAAAGCGCGCCTGGGTGGCTTCGGCCAGCAGGCACAAAAACGTCCCCGCCGCGGTGTGGGCGAGAGGACGACCGGCGGAGTCATCGATGGTGATGGCCCAGCGCGCCATCTCCGCCGCCACACGCCGCGCCAGGTTGCGATCCGGTGTCACCAGGGCAGCGGAGAGTCCAGGCGTTTCCAGCGCCTCGCGCAAGGCGAGGGCGATGGCAAGCGCCTCTTGCGCCGGGTCACCGGCTTCGACCAGCGCAAGACCTCTCATGCCCTGCCGGATGTCATCGCCGCCTTGTTCCGCGCGTTCGCGCCAGGCATCGGTGGTGGGCGCGGGCCGCAACGTTTCGCTCAACAGGACTTCGCGCGCGGAATTTGTCCTGCCGGCGAACCAGTCCTTCACATCTTCGCGCTCGGTGCTGATGGTCCGCAGCAATTGGGCGAGGCCGAATTGTGGATGGCCGGGGTCCAGACTTGCCCAGCTGTCGTCATCCAGGCACCGGTCCAGCCCCGGCAGCACAACCGCGCCTTGCGGCAGGCGCGCGATCACGGCGAGCAATCCAGCGGTGGCGGGAATGGAACCGGTGGAACCGGCGGCGATCACCGGGCCGGCAGGGGGCGCGGCTTCCAGCCTTTTTGCCAACGCCAGCAAAGCCAGGTTCCGGCGTGCGGCCGGGTTCATGGCTTTCTCCCCTGCCAGGATGGCGGGCCATCGATCGCGCAACAGGCCAAGAAAGCGGGACACGCCTTCCCAATGGATGGCAAGGTTCGCGGGTGCCAGGTCTTCCAGCTTGGAGAGATCGCACCCCTGGGTTTCGACTTCGTCCATCACCTTGGCCAGGCTGTCGGCCAACACGGCGCTTTGCGCAAAAGACAACAGCCCATCGCGCCCGGCGCGGTCCCATTGCCGGATCAGGCGCCCCAACAGCAGCTGCCGCCGCAATGGCGTGATCGCGGGCGGAAGCTCAAGCCCATCGCCGTCCACCTCGAACAACAGCTCGTCTTCCTCGCTGTCACCCAGCGGCTTGAACTGGGGCAACAGTGCCGTGCCGCCCAGCACTTTGGCGAAGGCCTCGCCGAAATTGCGTGCCGCGCGTCGGGTGGGCAGATAGATGGTCGCCGAGGACAGGGCCAGCGGATCGCGGCCCAGGCGCGCGATCAATCCCCGTGCCAGCGTCTCCGCAAAAGGCGCGCCGGGCGCGATGGTGAAAATCGACGGCTGCTTCACGCCGCCGAGAGCGCAGCGAGGGTAGCTTCCGCCTCGTCGCGCGCCTCCGGCGTGCCGACATGGATCCAAGTCCCGTTCATCACCGTGCCGGACAAGCGGCCATGCGTGATCGCGCGGTCCCACATGATGTTGGTGGAAAAAGCGCCTTCGGGCGCATCCACGAACATCTGCGGGTGCGCGATCTGCACGCCGGGATAGGCATAGACGGCATCGCCGCTCTTGGCGTCGCGGGCGCGGATCAAGCGCCCGTCCGGCTTCAGCGCGAAGTCGCCCGTGCCCTCATACCCCAAGGCGGTTTGCATCTCGGCCAAAAGCAAAAACCCGTCCATGCGGCTTTCATTCCATTGCGCCAGCATGGCGGACAGCACGGGCGCGCCGTTCTCGATCCAGATGGAATCGGAATTGAGCACAAAGAACGGCCGCTCGCCGAAATAAGGCATTGCCTTGACCACGCCGCCGCCGGTGTCGAGCAGCTTGTCGGTCTCGTCCGAAAACACGATCTCCACGTCATGGCGCCTGGCGAGATGGCTGCGCAGCATCTCGGCCTTGTAATGCAGATTGACCACCACCAACGTGACGCCCGCCGCCACCAGCCGGTCGATGGAATGGTCGATCAGGGTCGTGCCGCCCACCGTGACCAGCGGCTTGGGCTTGTCATCGGTCAAGGGGCGCATGCGTGTTCCCAACCCGGCCCCCATGATCATCGCGGCGGTGACCTTGTTCGCACTCATTCCGCAGGCTCCAGGGCGCGATCGTCTGTGGGAATCACGCGATCATACCATGCCCGCAAGTCCGCCAGGGCGGGATGGCGAAGGTCGCGTTCCAGATAGGCCCAGACCCGCGGCAGGAAGGCGAGATAACGCACCCTGCCGTCGCGTTTGTAGAGCCGGGCGAAAATGCCCACGATCTTGGCATTGCGCTGGGCCGCCATCACGGCCATTTCATGGCGGAACTCTTTTTCATCGACATGTGCGCCTTGCGTCTCCCGCATCGCGAGATAATGGGCGGTGGCGGCTTCCGCCAGCTCAGGCGAGACATCGCGGCGGGCATCCTCGATCAGCGAGATCAGGTCATAGGCCGCACTTCCCGCCACGGCATCCTGGAAATCGATCAGGCCCACCCGCGCCACGCCGCTGCGCTCCGGCAGCCAGAGCAGGTTTTGGGCATGGTAGTCGCGATGGACAAAGACACGCTTGCCGCCGGCGATCTTCGACAGCGCGGCGCGCCACAGTCTTCTATGCTCGGCACTTTCTTCCTCCGTCGCCTTGCGGCCCAGCGCCAAGGGCAAGAACCATTCGGTGAGAAGATCGGTTTCCGCGATCATGGCGGCAAGATCATAGTCGAACAGAGGCTTGCCTTCTGCCAGCGAAGCGGGCGCCTCGCGCGCATGGATCTTCGCCAGCACCTCGACGGCGTGCTGATAAAGTTGCTTTTCATTGCCGCCATCGGCCAGGACTTCGGCGAATAGCGCATCGCCCAGGTCCTCCAGGATGACAAAGCCGGATGCGGGATCGGCCTCATAAATCTCCGGCGCCGCCAGGCCATGGGCATTGAGCCATTTGGCGGCGGCGATGAAGCGGGCGCAATCCGCCCCCGCCAGCCGTGCCAGCGCGTTGTAACCCAAGGCGCGCCGGGCCTCTTCACTGGCATCGCTGGGCGCGGTAGGCGCTTCCGCATTTTGCGGCTGGTCCATCAGCATCGCCTTTCGCCCGCCCAATGCCAGGCGCAAATAGCGCCGGGTGGAGGCGTCGCCGGGAAGAGGCGTGACCACTGCGTCACCCCAGCCGGCGTGCGACAGGAATTCCTGCATCGCGCCGGAACGATCGGGCTGATGATAAGAAGGGCGCTCAGACATGCATCAGGCTCTCCCAGCGTGCCGGCCCGGTCAGGCGCGCCTGGCGCATGCCTTCCTCCTGTTTCAGCCGGACATGCAAAGCATCGTAAGGCAGGGCTTCCGGCGCCCGTTCCGGCCATTCCACCAGGACCGCCCCTTCGACAAGCGCATCTTCGAATCCAAGCTCGTCCATTTCCCGCGCGCTTTTCAGGCGATAGAGGTCGAAATGCGCGATCCTCGGCTCGGTATCGTAACTTTGCACCAGGGTGAAGGTCGGGCTGGGCACGTCATCCGTCACGCCCAGCGCCTTGAGAATGGCGCGCGCCAGGGTGGTCTTGCCGGCGCCCAGGTCGCCCCACAACGCCACGGCATCGCCCACGTTCAGGCCGCCTGCGATGCCGGCTCCCAGCCTTGCCGTGGCGTTCAGGTCGGGCAGGGCAAGCTGCCTGCGGAAAATCTCATCAATTTTGGCCATCGGCATCGGTTTTAGCCTGCGCCCGGCCCGTGCGGAAGTGCTTGATTGCGCGAGATTAGAGGACATGGTAGCGCCTCGGCCGAATTCCAGAATTTGCGAAAGATGCCGGAAACCATTGTGATCATCGGCGCCGGCCAGGCCGGCGCGCAGGCGGTCCAGTCGCTGCGGGCCGAGGGCTTTACCGGCTCCATCACCCTGCTGGGCGACGAAGCCTATCCGCCCTATCAGCGCCCGCCTTTGTCCAAGGCCTACCTGCTGGGGACGTTCGAACGCCCGCGTCTCTTCCTCAAGGCGGATGCCTATTATGCGGAAAGCCGCTGCGAGCTTTTGCTGAATACCAGTGCCAAGGCGATCCATCGCGGTGAGCGCATGGTGGAGCTTACCGACGGCCGCAAGCTTGCCTATGACAAGCTGCTCCTGACCACGGGCGCGCGGGTGCGCCGACTGAAATGTCCCGGCGCCGACCTGCCGGGGATTCATTATCTCAAGACCATTGCCGATGTGGATGGGTTGCAGGACGTGTTCCAGGCCGGCAAGCGCATCGCCATTGTCGGCGGCGGTTATATCGGGCTGGAAGTGGCCGCGGTTGGTGCCAAGCGCGGTTTGGACGTGACGGTGTTCGAAGCTATGGATCGGCTGATGGCGCGCGCGGTGTCGCCGGAACTGTCGGCCTTCTATGCGGCCGAGCATGAAAAGGCCGGCGTGACGTTGAAATTGAAGACCGGCGTGGAAGCGATCGAAGGCGACGGCAAGGTGGAACGGGTTATCGCCGGCGGCCAAAGCCATCCTGCAGATATCGTGCTGGTCGGCATTGGCGTGGTGCCTTGCGATGAGTTGGCGGTCGCCGCAGGACTTGCCTCGGAAGACGGCATTGTGGTGGACCGCAATGCCAGGACGGGCGATCCCCATATCTGGGCCGCCGGCGACTGCACCCGCCATGTCGGGCGCGAAGGTCACGCCATCCGCCTGGAATGCGTGCAGAATGCCATCGACCAGGCCAAGCATGCGGCGCTGGCGATGGTGGGCGAGCCCAAGACTTATAGCGAAGTGCCCTGGTTCTGGTCGGATCAATATGACCTGAAATTGCAGATTGCCGGCCTGGCGCGGCCCACCGACCGCCTGGTGCTGCGTGGCGATCCCGCCTCGCGCAAATTCGCCGTGTTCCATTTGCGCGACGGCGCGGTTGCGGCGGTGGAAGCGGTCAATGCCGCGCCCGAATATATGATCGGCAAGAGACTGGTGGCGGAAGGCAAGAAGATTGCGGCCGAGACGCTGGCGGATACCTCCATTCCGATGAAGCAGATGGCGTGATGACGGCGGCCAAATACAAGGTCACTTATATCGAAAACGGCGGCAAGGCGCACACCGTCGAAGTGGCCGAGGGCTGGTCGTTGATGGAAGGGGCGGTGAAACACCTGATCCCGGGCATCGATGCCGATTGTGGCGGGGCCTGCGCCTGTGCCACCTGCCAGGTCTATGTCGCGCCGGGCTGGGAAGAGAAGCTTCCGCGCAAAACCGATATGGAAGAGACCATGCTGGATTTCGCGCCCGATGTGCGGCCCAACAGCCGGCTGTCCTGTCAGCTGCGCATGCAGGCGGAGCTTGACGGTATTGTTCTCAATCTGCCCAAGGCCCAACATTAGCGCGGGTCTTTGGCTTAGCTTTTCTTATGAGCGAAGCGAATTAGAAAAGCTTGCCCTGCGAGCCTCGCCTACGTAGTAGGCGAGGGAGGTGCGCCCTGAGTTGTTCGTACGCTGCCGCCACTCACCTCGTCGCTCATGTACCGCTTTGTACACATCGCTCGTTGCTA
>DATBCP010000251.1:0-2967 GCA_036270435.1 Rhizomicrobium sp.
CCAGGCGCGGTTCCAGCGTCTCCTCAAAGCCCGGCTGGGGCGGCGGAAGCTGGCCGGGATGGCCGGTGCGAAGATTGATGAAAGCCTGCTGCAAGGAGGTGAACAGCAGCCGCGCTTCCTCCGTGGTCTCGGCCGCGAACACATTCAGCCCCAGCATCACATAGGGCTTGTCGAGATAAGCCGATGGCCGGAATTGGTGCCGATAGAGCTTGACGGCGACGTCCAGGTCATCGGGAGCGAAGTGCGAGGCAAAAGCATAGGGCAGGCCCAGGGCGGCGGCCAATTGCGCGCCGTAATGACTCGAACCCAGGATCCACACCGGCACATTGCTGCCTTCACCCGGTATGGCGCGCAAGGTCTGACCCGGCTGGACGGGCGCAAGATAGGCGAGCAGCTCCTGCACGTCCTGCGGGAATTGATCGACATTGCTGGAAAGGTTGCGCCGCAAAGCAACCGCGGTGCGTGGATCGGTGCCGGGCGCGCGGCCAAGACCCAGATCGATGCGGCCCGGAAACAACGCCTCCAATGTGCCGAACTGTTCGGCGATCAAGTAGGGCGCATGATTGGGCAACATGATACCACCGGCACCCACCCGGATGGTCTTGGTGTGGCTGGCGACATGACCGATAGCGACGGCGGTGGCGGCGCTGGCGATGCCGGGCATGTTGTGATGCTCCGCCAGCCAATAGCGCCGGTAACCAAGTCTTTCGCAATGCTGCGCCAGTTCGGCGCTTTCCTTCAGCGCCGCAGTGGCATTGCTGCCCTGCTTGATGGGCGACAGATCCAGGACGGACAAGGGAACCATGGCTTGAAAATGGCGGTTTGCCTGGATGATTCAAGTTGTAAGTGCCACATTTCGGGCCCGATTCTCCGTTAGACAGAATTCAGGGGCACTATCGGCCGTGAATTGAGCGGTCTGGCGCGAAAGACAAACAGATGCATCGCAGAACTATCCTGCTCGGCGCGGGCGCGCTGGGCCTCGGCTTCGTCCCGCTGGCGCCGGCTTACGCCGCGAATGCGGCCGAGGATTTTGTCAGCGGCAATATCCAGGCCGGCTTTGACATTCTCAATGACCGCAATGCCAGCCCGGCCGAACACCGCGAACGTTTTGCATCTTTTCTTTTGGGCCTTACCGATGTGAAGCGCGTGGCGCTGTTTCTCCTGGGCACCTATGCCGCCAGCGCTAACCAAGCCGACCTGGATGCCTATGTCGCGGCCTACCAGGATTATGTGCTCGCGGTCTATCAAACCTATTTCCAACTCTATGCCGGACAGACGCTGCGCGTGGTCTCTTCGCGTGAGCGCGCGCCCGGGGACTTCATCGTGGTCACCAATATGGTGGGGCGGTCCGATGGGACGATGGCGAGTCCGGCGATGGAGATCGACTTCCGCGTGCGTACCGACCAGCCCAAGCCGCTGCTGGTCGATGTGGCGGTTGCCGGCGTGTGGCTGGCGCTGGCCCAGCGCGATCAAATCCAGTCCGTGCTGGCACAAAACAACGGCGATATCAAAGCCTTGGTTGCGCATCTGCGTGGTAAAAGCTGACGGTTACAGGAACTTTGGTTCCGCAAGTTGCAGCTTGAAATGCGCACTTGCATTGGTTAGGTAAAAAAGTGCTGGGGCCTATGCGCCAGGGACCGTTTGGTTCCGCGCCCATTTGAGTTTTTCGCCTGTCGTTTTCGCCCTGGCCGTTTTTCGCGTCCCGCTTTGCCGCCGCGCGTATCCGGCTGTTACCGATCTGGAGAAGCTGTGCCCAAGCCTCACTCTTCCGTGTCCAAGTCTTCTGTTGCCATTTCCCAGCCTTCCCTTGGCGGCTTCATGGCCGCCCTGTTGCTCGGCGGTCTTTGCATCATGGCCGCATGGTTTATGCGGGATGACAAGCTGCACAGCACCCGTTCCATCGGAAAAGTCATGGCGCGACCGCAAATTCTGGTCGAGATGATCACGGCTACTCCGCATCTGCAGCCTTCGGCTTTCGACGAAGAGTCCGCCATGACGCCGTCACAGCTTATCAACCGCTGGGACGGGATCATCAACGAAGCTTCGCGGCGTTTTAACGTCCCCAAGGCCTGGATCCGCGCCGTGATGGTGCGCGAAAGTGGAGGCCGCACCATGCTGAGCGCAAATCTGCCCATGATCAGCCGTGCCGGCGCAGTGGGCCTGATGCAGGTGTTGCCCGAAACCTATGAAGAAATGGCCGCGGAACAGAAGCTGGGCAGCAATCCGTTCGAGCCGCGCGACAATATCATGGCGGGCGCCGCCTATCTGCGCTGGCTTCATCACAAATACGGCTTTCCCGCGATGTTCGCCGCCTACAATGCCGGACCGGGCAAGCTGGAAGATCATCTGGAGCATGGCGCGAGCCTGCCGGCGGAAACCCGCGCCTATGTCGGTGGCATCGCCAAGAGTTTGAAGCTCGTGACCGGCAAGAACGGGTTGGATATGGTCAGCCTGACCCGCCCGGACGGCAGCCCCGTCAAGATCGATCCCGCCCAGGTCATTGCCATCCGGGCCGCCTTGCCCGGCGAATATGCGCCCGAGGTCAAGACGGTGATCACGCTCGGCAAGCACAAGCAGCAGGCCATCCGTGAGGAGGTCGTGGCGGCTACGGCCGCGCTGCGGGCCGCCGGCAAACTGATCTAAGGTCCGCGCTCAATAGAACCACGCCCAACTGTCATGGCCCGCACTCCCGTGGGCCATGACAAGTTTGAGCGGAATGCCGGCAGTTGAGGCACGACACTAGCGAAGCCGCAAGAGGTAGGTAATATCCGCCTGCATTTTATGGGACGGATCGATGCGCAATTATCTTCCTGCCAGACTGCTATCGGCTGCGGCTCTCATCGCAATGGCCGCCCCGGCCCGCGCCGCCGGCCCTTTCGATGCGCCCAGCTCTTTGCCCTATCAGGCGCCGCGCTTTGACATCATCAAGGACAAGGATTACCAGCCGGCCTTTGAGCAGGGCATGCG
>DATBCP010000252.1:0-9209 GCA_036270435.1 Rhizomicrobium sp.
CGAAGACTATATGCTGGCCAACAGCTGGGTGCTGGGACAGATCCTGGACCTGGGCGTGACGGGTATCCAGATCTGCCATGCCCGCGATCCCAAAGCGGTCGAGGTGGCCGCCCATATGGCCTGCCGCTATCCCTTCGATTATCCGGGGGTCCCAAGGCTCAAGCGCCAGGGCCTGCGCGGCGCCAGCGCCGGCATCGCCAACAAGGTCTGGGGCATGAACAATGCGCATTATGTGCGGATCGCCGATCTCTGGCCGCTCAATCCCAAAGGCGAAATCCTGTTCGGGCTCAAGATCGAGGACACCTTCGCCAATGCCAATGCCGAAGCCTCGCTGGCGGTGCCGGGCGTTTCTTTTGCCGAATGGGGGCCGACCGACAACAATTACTGGCTGAGCGGCTTTGACGGTTTGCCGCTGGACGGCAGCCGCTTCGACGAGACCAAATTTCCCAAGATGATGGCGATCCACGACAAGGTGCTGGCCCTGTGCAAGAAGAACAACGTCAAATACCTGAACCTGTGCAACAGCACGCCGGGTTTCAACAATGTCTATAACCAGATCCGCGACGGCGCCATGCTGATGGTGGGTTCGGAAGAGACCGTGCTGCTGGGACGGGAGCATACAAAGCGCAAAATGCCCATCTGACCCGCGGTCAAGAAGCAGCGCATTGCAGGGATTATCGCAGCAATCCGTTTACCGGTGGGGCGTAGAGTAGGGCCAGGATCGCGCCCCATGGCCCTCAACAGTAGAACCGCGCCGCAGAAAAGCTTTGGCCGCCGGCCAGCACCGCCGCCGCGCGCCAGCGAACCAGAGGCTCCGGCACCCGTGCTGGTCCAGGAGGTCCTGCGGGATGCGCAGCCGGCGCCAAACTGGCTGTCCGAGATTACCGCGACGGCGCCGGCCCTGGCCCCAAAATCCGCCCAACAACCCGCCCCGTGCCCCGCCGACGATCCGCAAACGGACCATCAGACTACGGACGATGTCCCGTCAAGCCTGACCGCCGGTCATGTCGTCGGGCGCAGCCTGGCAGTGATGGGCAAAAATCCGGTGACCTTCCTGGCGGTGCTTGCCGTCATCGCCCTGCCGGAACAATTCATCGCCTATCTTCCCATCTCCGCAGGCATCCCTGCCGAGATCGTCATGCCGGTGTTCACCACCTTGGCCTGCATGGCGCTTTACGCAACGGCATTCGCTGGCGCGCTGGCCAGCCTGAAAGGCGAGAAAGTGAACCTCGATGTCTGCCTGCGCGCGATGGCGCGCACGCCGGGCTCGGCTTGGGCCAGCATCGCCACCACCGTTTCGTGCCTGTCGCTGATGCTGATCCTTCCAGCCATAGGCTTTGCGGGGCGTTGGGCGCTGGCGGCGCCGGTAGCGATTGTCGAGGGCCGGGCCGCGCGCGCGCGCAGTCTGGCGCTCACCGCGCCCAATCGCGCCCAGATCCGGCTTCTTGTCCTGTTGCTGGCAGGGCTCACGCTTCTGCGTGGATTCCTGGCGATGGCATTCGCGACCAGCTCGGTGATGAGTGCGCTGACCGGCGACTGGCTGTTTCCCATGCTATTGACGGTGTTTGCCGCGGTGGCCGGCGCTGTCTTGTATCACCGGCTGGCCCCTTCGATCCCCATGCCCGTGACGGTCACACCGTCTGCGGATATTCCAGCTGCATCGTCACCGGACTGACGATGTTGGGGGCCGGTCCCTCCTGCCGTGCGCCCTAACACCTCCCGCCGGCACCTAAGACCCCACGATTTTTGTCCAGAGTGGCGGACAAGTTGCAAAACTGTGCGTTATGCTGAACGGGCAGATTCGCTAACCTCTGCAATTCTTAACGTTTTCGGCTTCGATGACCCGGTTTTTTGTACCTCGCGCCTGCGTGGGCGTGGTGCTGGCTGTGCTGGCGCTCGTGCCTGGTCCCGTCCTGGCCGCGGGGTTTCTGGTGCGGGAGAACAGCGCCGAGGCGCTGGGCACCAGCTATGCCGGCAACGGTTCGCGGGCTTCGGGCCCCGATACGGTCTTTTCCAATCCCGCCGGCATGACCCATCTTCTGGCTGACGGCTTCGAACTGGGCGCCGCCGTCATCCTGCCGTCCAGCACCTTTAGTGGCTCCGCCCGCCAGGCCACGCCGCTAGGGCCTGTGCCGCTGGCCGGTAACAGTGGCGGCGATACCGGGCGCGCGGCGCTGATCCCAAACCTCTATGGCGTGATGCGCGTCATGCCCGATGTTTCGATCGGCATCGCCATTACCGTGCCCTTCGGAAATTCCGACGAATATGACCCCGGCTGGGTCGGCCGTTACCTGGGCACCAAGACCCTGGCGACCTCCGCCGACATCAATCCGGCCGTCGCCTGGAAGATCAACGATACCTGGTCGGTCGGGGCAGGCTTTTCGGCGCAATATCTGAAGCTGGATGTGACCCAGGGCATCGACCAGGCGGCCATTTTCGGCGCTCCGGTCCCGGACGCCTTTCTGCATTTCAAGGCGCATGACTGGTCCTATGGCTTCAATGCCGGTCTGCTGGCCGATTTCGGTGACACGCGGCTGGGGCTGACCTATCGCTCCAATATCAATCACCGCATCGAGGGCACTTTGGATTTCACCGGCGCCAGCCCGCTCCTGGGCCTGATCAATGGTCCTGCCAATGCCAAGGCGCGGCTTCCCTCCACCACCACTTTGAGCATCACCAGCGATGTGGCCCCCGACATCACCCTGTCGGCGGACGTGCAATACAGCCATTGGAGCCTGTTCAAGGATGTGACCATCCAGAGCCGAAATCCACCCTTCCCCAATGTCCAAGGCTATCGCGATGCCTGGATGGTCGCGGTGGGCGGCATCTACCGGCTGAACGAACGCTGGCGGCTCAAGGCGGGCATTGCCTTTGACGAGACGCCTGTGACCAGCCGTTATCGCGCCGTGACCTTGCCGGATACCGATCGCTATCTCTTGGGGTTGGGCGCGGAAGTGCGGCTGACCGATGCCGTGACGGTTGAAGGCGCCTATGGCCATTCCTTTGCGTTCAACAATCCCAATATGAATTCCAGCGTCAACAACACCGATCCCGTGACCCATTCGGTGACCTTGAACGGACGCTATGACATCAATGTCGATATCATTGCGATGACGTTTAGGTATGCGATTTAGCGCTGGTCTTTTGGTCCCTGAGTTCATCGCGCCTGCGCTCGTGTACGTCTTGTACACATCGCTGGGCGCTCCTGCTCGGGGACCAAAATACCGCGCGCCGGATTTCAGCTGGGGGGCAAGGAAAAGGCCCGGTGCCGCGTGGCGGCGACCGGGCCAGTGCTTCGACATGCGTTGCGTTCAAGTCCCGGCCGCTAGGGTGTTCCGGCCAGGCCGAAGTCGGGCGGTTGGTTGCCCCCAGCCTCTGCACAATCACACGCCCAATAGTAGGCATCGTCAACTGGAAAGCTTGGTAAGTTCGCTATTAACCTGTTGAAAGCAAACGATATTTACCAAGAGAAACATGCGATATTGCGACACGTTGAGACATTTCACTACACTTCAGGGGACTCGGCCGGTTGAGCCGAACTTGGACGGGTGTGTTTTGCGGGGTTGGCATGCGCGATTGGCTTTTGCTGACGACGGTGATGGTGCTGGGCTTTGCTCTCACCCTCGGCAAGCTTGCCTATGACGAGTGGCGGATCAAGCGCAGCCAGCGCAACGGCGCCAATTCATGAGCGCCGGGCGAGCCGCAGCTGCGAAAGCGCGGACCGCCGGATGCGTGATGAATTTCCGGATCGAATTTTTCCGCGACGCAATCCTCGTCAAGGCCTCTCCGTTCCATAAATCCAAGGCCGAAGCGATCGAGGCCGCCACCGCGGGCATGATCGCACACCATGCCCAGCTCGCCATCATCCGCGATTGCGATGCGGGCAATGTGGAAGTGGCCCGCATAAAACGCTGAAGACCGGTGCGCTCAACCCGGCTTGGCGTGCCAATATTCCAGCGCCAGCGTCAGCCCTCCGATGAACAGCCCGATGCCGACCGCGCGCGACAATGCACGCCCATCGCTCAGAACCTTTTCCACCAGCACCAAAGCGGCCAGGGCGGCGATCCAGACCAGGTTCATCACTCCGCCCACGAACAAAAGCAGCATCAGTGTTCAGCAGCAGCCGATGCAATAAAGCCCATGCCGTGCGCCTAAGCCCAGCGCGGGCAGGGCCCGGCTGCGAAAGCCGCCATGCTTCTGGATGAAGACGAGAGGGGTGCGGCAACTCGACAGGCAATGATCCTTCAGCGGTGTCGCCTGGTAGATCCCGGCAGCGATGAGGACGATCCCGCCGATCATGGTATTGGCGCTGGCCATGGCCGGTGTCAGCAGCGCGGCATGGGTCAAAAGCGCCTGCAACAAGGTGGCGAAGAGGGAAAAGCCGGCCCAGGCCAAGAGATACCCGCCGGCAAACCATCCGGTGGCGGCGAAAGGCCGATGCTGGGCCTGGGCCTGGCGCCCCAGCCGGGCATAGAGAAGGATCATGGGCGCCGCGGACGGCAACATCATGCCAGCCATCATCACCGTCCACATGGCAAAGCCGAACAACAGGTCGGCGGCCGCCCAGGGGCGGATCTGGGGCGCCATCATGTCCATGCCGGGCATGGAGGCGGCCACCGTCATATGCGTGGCAAGCCAAAGCACATAGGCCCAGTTCAAGGCCGTCAGCAGCAGAAGCGCCGCCAGCACGGCATTGCGGTCGCGCCGCAGGATGGCTTCGAGCGCGGTATTGTTCATGCGTCTGAACTTCGAAACCGCGACACTAGGGTCTAAACTCAATAATCGCATGGCCGCGACGCTGGGGATTTTGGTCTCTGGCCAGGAGCGAGGAGCGATGTGGGCTTGAATAGCCCATGAGCGACGAGCGGTCCATAGCGACAGCGTATGGACGCCAGAGACCAAAATCCCCAGCGTCTCTTCGGGTTGCGGGAAAAATGGCCGACTGGTGCGTCGAAAGGCTCGGCCGTATTGCCGATACGCCCTGCGCCTTTCTCCTTCCATTCGACCATTTTTCCTCGCAACGCGGCTCATGGGATTGTTGAGTTTAGACCCTAGTTGATGACACCGCTCTGTGAGAGGTTCAACTCGCAGAAGTGGCCGTAACTGTCGGCCAGGTCGACCGGCATCGGCTTTTGGGTCTTGGACCAGCCACGGCCCACTTCGGCCAGGCGGAATTCAAAGCCGTTGGGACTGTCGATGCGCACGCGATGCTCGGCACCAGTGATAGGATTGAGGATGGGTTCGCCACGCGACTCCACGTAACCGGGAATGTTGAGCGTGGCCCGTCGGCGGTCGATATCGATCTCGAAGGCGATGTCGGAAAAAATCGGTTCATGGACTTTTTCCAGGGTGGAGGCAAAGACATTGAAGATGGTCGCCCCGGGCTCGGTGTCCTGGCCGCTCAGGATGCGCAGCAGAGCTTCGCGCTGGGCCTCGTCGGCGCGGCGGTCGATGATCAGCGCTGCTTCGCCATGACCTTCATGGATGGGCCCCGGCCAGATGAATATGCCCGCCACGCGCAATCCATCGAGTTTGGTCGCGCCATGATGGCCCTGATGGATCTCGAATCCGACCACGGCGCGGCAATGGCCATAGGTCGGCAGGCCATTGAACTGGCAGGGGCAACCATAAGAACAATTGCAGTTGGAAAATTCGTGCGCCCGGATGGCCCAGTCGGTCATGACAATCCCCACATGTTCAAATGCCGATATGTTAACCCATTCCGGGGGCCGTGACGAGCGCCAGCCGTCCGCTGCGGACCCAGGTTGGGCAGGCGGATGCGGAGTGGGGCCTTATTCCTGCTGCCGTCGCGCCAAGACCCGCTGGCGCGCCAGCACCCGGTCGCGGTCGCTGACATAGATCAGGCCGGCGATGCGCCGGATCAAAAGGTCCTCTTCGGGGTCCAGAACGCCGTCGGCATAGGCCACATCCCACAGCATCTCGATCAGCTCGATTCGTTCCGGCGGCGTCATGGCTTGGGCGATATGGCTGGTATGGCCGTGCAGCTGGGTCATCTGGCTGGCGCGCGCCTCCGCCGCCGTCACCAGGGCGGCACATTCGCTCTGGGAGAGGCCAAAGCGATGCGCCAATAGCGATTCGATCATTGCCCGTTCCCTGGTGTCGAACGTGTCGTCCTGGCGCGCCGCCTCCAACAAAAGGACGGCCACGGACAGGCGCAAATCCTGCGCGGGTGATGGCGCGGGAGAATCCAGAAGGCGCATAAGGGCGGAGAACATTGGGAACTCTCCTGGAACTTTTGCCGGCGCCGTCCATTGTTGCCATGCAGGATCGACAAGCAAGATCACCAAGCAGGATCGCCAAACAGGATTGCAAGGCCAAAATAACAAGGCAGGGCATGCGCAAGCTGATTGTCGCGGCGGTTTGCACGCTAGTGGCCGCCTGCGCCGCGGTCCCCAAAGTTAACGATACGCCGCCGCCGGAGCCTGCCCGGATTGTCGGCGCCCGCGGGCCGCTGACGCTTGCCCAAAGCCGGGCCTTGCTGGACCGGATCGCGCCGGAGCCCGGCGACGCCGGCATCCTGAAGCGCCATACCGCGATCGAGGAGGCGGTGGCGGAAACCCCGCTGGTGGCCGGCAATGCCACACGGCTGCTGATCGATGGGAGCGAGACTTTTGCCGCCATGTTCGCCGCCATCCGCGGCGCACGGGCCAGTATCAATCTGGAATATTACATCCTGGAGGACATTGAATCGGGCGGCCTGCGTCTTTCCGATCTTCTGATTGCCAAACGGCAGCAACGTGTGGCTGTCAATATCCTTTATGACAGCTACGGCTCCAAGGCGACGCCGCCGGATTTCTTCCATCGCTTGCAGGATGCCGGCGTTCGCATCGTGGAATTCAATCCCCTCAATCCGGTGACCTTCAATTTCCGCGACCATCGCAAGATCCTGGTGGTGGATGGCGAGAAAGCGATCGTCGGAGGCATCAATCTCAGCATGTCCTACCAATCGTCCTTTGGTCCGGGTTCGGGCGGGGCAGGGGGCAAGGGCGCCCCCTATTGGCGCGACACCGATCTGGAGATCGACGGCCCGGTCGTGGCGCAGTTGCAAGCCCTGTTCTTGGAGCATTGGGATCAGCAAAAAGGCCCGCCGCTCGACCGCGCGCAATATTTTCCCACCGTCTCGCCGCAAGGCCGCGAAGTGGCGCGGATTATTGGCTCAACCCCCGACAAGGAGGTGCCGCGCTTCTATGTCACGCTATTGTCGGCCATCCGCAATGCGGAAAAGAACGTGTGGTTGAGCGCGGCCTATTTCGTGCCGACCAGCCAGGAGGAGCAAGACCTGGTGGCGGCCGCCAAGCGCGGTATCGATGTGCGGCTGCTCTTGCCCGGCAACAGCGATTCCAAGATGGCGCTGGCGGTGGGCCGTTCGCATTACGGCATCCTGTTGGAAGCGGGTGTCAAAATTTACGAAGTGCAGAATGAAGTGCTGCATTCCAAGACTGCCTCGATCGACGGCGTATGGACGGCGGTGGGGTCATCGAACTTCGATCCGCGCAGCGTGGTGTTCAATGACGAAGTGGATGCCATCGTATTGGGGAGCGCCACCGCGGGCGCGTTCGAGCACATGTTCCAGCGCGACCTGGCTCAGGCCAAGCAGATCGACCTGGAGGAATGGCGCCGCCGCCCGCTGGATCAGCGGCTGCTCGAGCTGTTCGAAGTGACGTCGTTCCTATGGCGGAATTGGCTTTAAGCCTACTTCCTTTTCGCCACCTTTGCCGGAGCGGCTTTCTTGACCGCTTTCGTCGCTGGCTTGAGGGCAGCTTTCTTGACCGGCTTGGCGGGGGCCGCTGGTTTGGGGGCGGCCGCCTTCTTCGCCGGCGCTGCAACTTTCCTTGCCTCGGATCCGGGGATCGTTTCCGGTGCAGACGGTTTGGGGCTTTCCGCTTTCCTGGCGTCCTTCGCCTTTTCCTCTTTGGGAAGGGGTGGCGGGACAGGAAGCCCGTTCATCATCGCCGCCATGCGGGGCGAAAGTCCCTTGGGCTTTTGGGGCGGCGGCACATCCTGGCCCAGGAAGGATTTGACGTCGTCGGCGTCGCGCGCCAGCCGCGCCTTGTTGCCCATCGCCACCACGGGCGCATTGATCAGCTGGGGATGTTCGGCGACGCCCTGCCAGAATTCGCTTTCGCTGATGAAACGGTCGTCCAGCTGGAGCTCCAGGAACAGGGGATCATAGCGACGCACCAGGCTCTGGTCGGCTTCACGCAATAGCAGCGACAGGCGCTTGAGTTCTTCGCGGCCGGGCGGGGTGGCGGTGACATCCACCAGGTGGGGATCATGCCCCGCATCGCGCAGGGCCTCCAGAATTTCACCCGCGTCGTCGGCCTCGGCATCATGGTAAAGCGTGACGGCAGGGCGCTGGGGCGCCTGGGCAGGCCTGTCCCGCAGCAATTCCCGTGGGAGATCTCGTGACATATCTCTGGGCGCGTCCTTCGATGCCTCCCTGGGCATTTCCCGGGGCATTTCTCTGGGCGGCTCATCCAAAAGCGTCAACCGGACGGCCTTGGGTCCTTTGGGATCGGGCTCGGTCTCGAAAGAGATGCGTTGCCCCGCCTTCAACCTTGGCGTGCCGGATTGGGTGATGGTGGCGGCGGGGACGAATACATCCTTGCCGCCGTCATCGGGGGTGATGAAGCCAAAGCCCTTCGCATTGTTGAAGAATTTAACAGTGCCTTTGATCATGACGTCCTGGAAAAAGATTTCAGGGGCGCTGGCCCTGACCCGATCCGCACAACCTTTCCGATCCGCACGGCTTTTTCGGATCGGCGCGTTCAGGGATGCAGGCAACAGCGCAAGGAATGCCTTTAATGGCAGCGCCGCGTGGGCGCAAGCGGCAAATGTGTGACGCCAAGATTAAAGCGAGGGTTAAGGAATGTCAGCGGGCGACAAACTCCACATACTTTACATACTTTTGGCTGTCTTGACGGGAACGAAGGCGATTGCGTGAACGGTGGCATCACCCGCGGCTTATCCCCTAAACGGGGTAGTCACGCCGTTTACTTTGCGGGCGGCGCCACGCAGCGATAATCTGCCGGGCTGTTCCTGTCGCCGCCGCCGTTCCATTCGGCGTGCGCCGGAAAGGCGCAGAGCGGCCGCACCCGTTCCACCGGCTGGCGGGGATCATCCCCGTGATATTTGGTGGCGATCAGCGTGTCCGGCGCCTTGTTCTGTTCCACCCAGGCGGTGATGGC
>DATBCP010000253.1:0-4278 GCA_036270435.1 Rhizomicrobium sp.
GATCCGCCAGTAAAAAGGCCTTGTGCCCCCTATCGCAGCCTCTTAATGCGGCATCACCGGATACCCCGGACTGACAGAAGGCGTGAGGGCTGATAGGGTGCCGGCCGGCAATACTGCCGCCTCATTTTCCAAATCGACGCCAACCCATTTGGAACGCATTCCATGCCGTTAGATACCGGGACCACGTATGCCATCCGGCCGCTGGTTTGGAGTTTGCTGGCATTCCTGATGGTCCCGGTGCCTGTAGCTCATGCCGCGCCGGGCGATCATTTTGTCCTTCTGCCCAAGGACCTGCCGCCCCCCAACAGCACCAAGCCCACCGATTTCGATCCTGATTTCATGGACCGGCCCGCCAATGCGATGCCCCAGGTCCCGCAAGGCTTCGAAATCTCGCTGTTCGCCTCCCATCTCCAGCACCCCCGCTCGCTGGCGGTGGCGCCGGATGGCGATGTCTATGTGGTCGGCGAAGGTCCCGGCATCGTCTTCCGCCTGCGGGACAGTGACGGCGACGGCAAGGCCGACGAAGTCCGCGAATTCGCCAAGGGCTTCAAGACGCCTCATGGCATCGCCCTGCAGGATGGCCAGATCTATATCGGCGACACCAATGCGGTGTGGCGGGCGCCTTATCAGGGCCGCGACAACGTGCCGGCCTCCGAATTCCAGCGTGTCACCAAGGCGCCGGACCTGCGGCCGCAAGGCTGGCATGCCACCCGCGATATCGTATTCGATTCCACGGGCATGCTGTATCTGGCGGTCGGCGCCCGCGACGACCTGTCTGAGCAACCCCTGCCGGACGCTTCCATCGAGCGCATCGGCGCCGACGGCGAGATGACACCCTTCGCGACCGGTCTGCGCAATGTCGAAGGCCTGGCCTTCTTTCCGGGTACGGACGATCTTTGGGTGACGGTCAATGAACGCGACAAGCTGGGCGCCCGCACCCCGTCGGATTTCCTGGCCCAGGCGCGGAACGGCGATTTTTTTGGCTGGCCCTATGCCTATAACGGTCCCAATCCTGATCCGGTTTTTGGCGCCAACCGGCCCGATCTGGTAGCCAAGACCAAGGTACCTGAGGTGTTGCTAGGCGCTCATACCGCGCCGCTGGGACTTGTCTTTTATACCGGCACGCAATTTCCCGCCGACTATCGCAACGACGCTTTTGTGGCGATCCATGGTTCAGGGCCCTACGACACGCTCGATGGCTATAAAGTGGTGCGGGTGCGCTTCAAGAACGGAAAGCCGTTGGGCGGGTATGAGGATTTCATCACCGGCTTTGCCACCGTCGGGGGCGGCCATGCGCATGTCTGGGGCACGCCCTCGCAACTCGCGGTCGCCCATGATGGAAGCTTGCTCCTGGTCGACGACAAAGGCGGTTGTATCTGGCGCGTCAGTGTCAAGAAATAACTCTCCTGACCGGGGCAAGAAATGACGCAGAGACGTTCCCTCCTTCACGCGATGGCCGCGCACAGAGCCTTCACCGTCGCGACCGACGTGCAGGTTTACTTCTGTGATCCCCGCAGCAGAATTCCGGCCAACCGCGCGCCCGCCAATATGCGACATGGCCAAGGCCCTGGAGTTCCCCACGCTATTTTTGGGGGCAGGGCATAGCCGCCCGATGAAGGCGGTAACTCAAGCGAATTTGGCGGCTCTTGCATTAAACGCGATGCTGATCCGCTCTTCTTCGGACTGGCTCCTATTGACACGATGCAAAAGCCAGGACGGGAAGATCAGCAAATCGCCGGTGACAGGGGGGCTCACCATGGCGTGGCCGGTAAAGGCGTTGAAGTTGCCGATCATTTCGTGCGAAATCGTATAGGTGTGAGGGACGATCGGGGTCTTCAGTTCGAGCTCGCCCTTGTCCGCGCCGCCTTTCACGTAATACACGGCGGAAAACAGGCTGCCGGGATGGTCGTGCGAATAGTTGAAGTGCCACTTCTGGTTTATGTTGATCCAGGCTTCCGTGATTGTCTGGCGCAGGGATGGGCTGAACTCGAAGGCGCGGTGCACTTCGTCCAGACTTTTGCGGACTTCCGCAAACAGCTCCGCCAGTTCCGGCGTGGCCAGGTCGAGATTGTCGCTCTGCCATCCCCCGCTGTTTGAGATCACCCGCCCGGAGCTGGCCCTCTTCCTTTCCAGGCAGAATTTCTCGATCCTGTCATTGTCCAGGCGCAGGGATTCCACCGCCAGGAAATTGATGAAGATTGGCATGATGTTGATCATCAATCACCCCGGCCCGGTCGCCCGTGTGCCCTAATCCAAAATTCGCATGATCTCTATATCGGGCTCCAGGCGAATTTCGCAATCGAAGGGACACCGGCAACTTACTGAATCTAGTGTCGTGGTTTCGAGATTCGCCTCAGAGGCCGATATCGGTAATACGGCGAACCTCGAAACCACGACACTGGCGGCGAACTGTAAAAGCGCCAGATCCGATTACAAGCATCATATTCCGCCGGAGGGCTTTTGAACCCAGAAGATATACATGCCGCCGAACAGGCCCGGGTGATCCGCCTCGAAGGACTCCCAGCAGGCCATGTCGGTGGCGGCCATGTCCTGCGGGAAGCGCTTGCGGTATGCGGCCAGGACGGCATCGTCCAGCTCGAAGCCGAGCAGGCGCAGATTGTGGCTTTGGATGAAGCCGCCGATCTCGGCCAAATTCATGCACTGCTCCTGAACATGGAAAAGCAGATCGCGGCAGGCGCTGAGGCTGAAGAAATCCTCCGATTCCAGAATTGAGGCATAGGTACGCGGACCGCCGTTCTGGATCAGATGCTGACGAAAGCTGCGGATGTCGTCTGCGCCGCCGCCGAACCCCCGTTCCGGGATGCGCGTCCGCGCCGCCCGAACCGGGCGCCGCGCCATCTCGCTATAGAGGCCCAGCATCATGAAACCGCCCGGCCGCAGCAGCGACAGCAGCGCATGCCAGCCGGCCCAGGGATCGGCAAGATGATGCAGCACGCCCAGGCTTTCGATGAGGTCGAACTGGCGTCCGTCCAGATCGCGCTCCAGTTCGAGAATGTCGGCCTGGGCGTAGGCGATCGTCAGCCCCAACGCCTCCGACTTGCGCCGGGCATAGCCAAGGCTGGCAAGGCTGAGATCTACCGCCAGCATATGGGAAGCGCCGAATCTTCGAGCCACGGCGATGGAGCGCTGGCCGGTGCCGCAGCCTGCGATCAGGATATCCTGACCTGCGCGTCCCGCGCGACGTTCGAACCGGGCCAGGGGAAACTTGCTGCCGAGAAAATTTCCGAGGGTGCCGGACGTTTCCGGCGCCGGCCGCACCCAGCGCGGATAGGGATTTTCCTCATATTGATTTTGCACCCGTCGCGACACAGGGTCTTCGATTCCAGTCAGGCGCGGAATATCCGCGCGCAAGCGCCGCTCCTGAAAAGGTTCGCGTAGCTGTTGGGTCAGCACCGCTTCCACCGGCGCCGGCCAAGACCGCTCCAACAGTCTTTCCGCCTGGGCCAGGGTGTGGAGCGGGACGTAAGCCGCCACCAGCAGAAGCTGCATCGGTGTGGCGATGCCCGCCGCTGTCTCTGCCGCGCGCGCCACTTCCGCAAGTTCGTCCTTGCCGGGCAGAAAGACATAGTCATTGATGAAGCATTGTTGCGCCAGCGCTGCCGCGAAAGCTTGGGCCGGCGCGCCGGCATCTCCGTTGCCCGCCAGCTCCCGCATCATGGCGCCGCGCAGCATGGTCAGGAAGCGTTCCAGCGCAATGTCGGCGTTGGGCGCCGAGACCAGAAGCGCGAGCAGAAGGGCATCCTCCGCCAGCGGCTCAAACCCCGCGCCCCCCAGCAATTGCGCGAGGGAAAGCCGGCTTGGCCATGCCGCATCGGCGCGCATCACCAGGGGGCCGATTGTGGGATGGGACCGGATCAGCCTGGCGCACGCCTGGGCGAGCGCACCGGGCCTGTCCCACGGTTCGGTGAGGGCGCGCACCATGAGGTGACGGATTTCGTCATCGCCGCCGCCGCTCCAATTGAAGTGCCGCGCAAGTTCGACAAATAGCTTCCTGGCCCTGGGCGTTTCCCGAATTGCCAGCGAGCGGCGGATCGTCTCCATGGCGCCGGCGGTATCGCCCCGGCTCAGCCGCACCGATGCGAGATGGTTGAGAATGTCGGGATCTCGGGGCCTTACAGCCAATGCACGGGCATAAAGGGCTTCGGCCTCTTCCAGCGCAGCCTCCTCCTCCCGCGCAATTCCCAGATTGACCAGCGTTTCGGGGTGATCGGGATCGATGCCCAAACCCGCCTGGTAATTGGCCAGGGCTTCGTCGTG
>DATBCP010000254.1:0-2549 GCA_036270435.1 Rhizomicrobium sp.
ACCTTGGCGGCGGACCTGTCGGAATCCATCAATGTGGAGCATGGCAGCTTGTGGGGCCATTATGACCCGGAGACCAATCCGCTGGGCACCCGGATCAAGGCGGCAATCCAGGAAGCCGGCAATGTCGCCAGCGCCATCGGCCTGGTGAGCCAGAGCGCGAGCATCGATCCCAAGCAGTTCTCCGGCGTTTGGGCGTTGAGCGGTACCTATGGCGCTTTCACCCCCTTGATGTACACGCCGGCGCGGGTGTGGAGCCAGCAGAACCAGGACAGCCGCTTTCGCATGGGCGTGCTGCACATTCTGGTGGGGCATTCGGGGCCGGAAACGGCGGCCGACGGACGCACCCATTTCGGCATCTTCGCGCCCCAAGTGTGGAAGCTGTTCCCCAGGGGCCAGATCATTCATTTGAATTTCTGGGATTATAACGATGTCGCGCCGGCTTATTTTGCCGCCGCGGAAATCGCCGCGCGCGATCCCAAGGTGGGCATCATCGTCATCGAGGTGGCGAGGCCCGACAATCCGGTGGCCGATCGCAGCCAATTCGCGGACAAGGATCCGCTGGCGGCGACCAGAGGTCTGTACGTGATCCGCGATTTTGCTCCCGGCAAACCGAAACAGGGCACGGTCATCGCCCAGGGCGCCAGCTCCACCGTCAATCTGGTGAAGATCCTGCCGCGGCTGGAACAGGCCGGCATCAATGTCAAAATCGTCTCGGCGATCAGCGAGGAATTGTTCGACCGCCAGCCGGACTCCTACCGGCATGCCGTGCTGCCGCCGGAAGCCATGCTCGATGCCATGGTGGTGAGCACCGGCACGCGCCGGGTCTGGCCGGTGGCCAACCTGGGGCCGTTGACGGATGCCTATTCGCTGACGTCGGACTGGGACAATCAATGGCTGACCGGCGGGCTGGAGCGTGATGTCATCGCCGAGGCGCATCTCGATCCGGAATCCATCTTCAAGGGAATCGAGCGTTTCGCCGCGGACCATGCCAAGCGCATTTCCTCGCAGGCTGCGATGCTGGCACAGCAGGGTGCCAGGCCGGCTTCGGCGGAGATGGCTCCGGTGTCGTAAGCCGCCCTCGTAATTGCTTGTTCAGGCGCCGTGCAGCGCCACGACCAGGCTCAAGATGAACAGGCCGGTGGCGAAGCACCAATAGAGGCTGAAGACCAGCGCCAGGGCGTAGGCGGTCTTCGAGCATTCCTTGTTGCGGAAGGATCTGGTGCTGTTGCCGGCGAGAACCGCCGGCCCCGCAATCACCATGACCGCGTAGTGAATAAGGGTACCCAGCTTGGTGCTGGGCTCGCGCGCCAACAGGCGATAGATATTGGATATCAGGCCTGCCGCGGTCATTCCTGCGCCAACCGCGAACAAGCAAACGATCAAATTGTGCATAGCCGTACCAAATCGGGTCAAGAAATCCGGATCTGGATGGCTCTCCGCAAGAAGCGGGCAAGTCGGCGATGGCCGAGGGGAGGGGCGCGTTTGTCCGGGCCGCAAAGCGGTTATCGGCCCCGTGATTGTATCAAAGCCAGACGAAATTTCCGCGGGCGGGGGTCGCTCTTGGTTGGCGGGAGTGAAGAATGATCAGGAAGCGCAGACCCAGATCGTCGGAGGTCACATTCAGCTGGGCGCCGATCTGCTGGAGCCGGTAACGGACGGAAACCATGCCGTTGCCCGCGTCGCGCCATTCGGCGAAATCCGGTGGCAGGCCGACGCCATTGTCACCGATATCGATCACGATTTCGCCATCGCGGTTAACGCCACACTCGATCGTGATTTCCACCGGCGAACCGCCCGGGTGGGAATAGCGGTAGGCATTGGATATGATTTCGCTGATCACGAAGTCCAACGTCGCGGCTTCTTCCCAGGCGATCGAGGCGCCTGCGCCCGGGGTTGCGCTCAACCGGATGGTCAAGTCGGGCGCCATTTGGCTGCGGCAACGCTTGATCAGGGTGATGAGAATTGTGCCCAGGTCGATGGTTCGAGGCGCAATCTTGTCCGGCCGACGGGTTGGTCCGCCTTCGGGAAACTGGAGCAGGTTTCCCTCAGCAAGTTTGCTGCCAGTGTCGCCAAGCTTCGCCATGAGCATGTTAACGCCCAACCCCTCTTATCGCGCCTGCCGCTTGCGGATTTGGACCCGCATATGCGACTGCCACAACTTTTCCACATAGGTTACGGAACGCCGCGCAAAGAACGAACGATTCGTGCTGAAGTTCCGTTGGAACCCCATTTTTTTCGCCCGCATTGTAGTAATTAGTAATAATACCTATTGATCATTCGGACCGGACCGTTAGTGTCCATTTTGCTGTCTGTCTTTCGGAAATTGCCGGCATCAGAACTGGCGCCGAAGAAGATCGGGATTGGTGGGGGCACTTTAATCCTGAGGAGCGACTGCGTGCTATCAGCCACAGTGTCGAGGGATCTATCCTTGGATAGATCCCTCAAGAGAGCGACGTCACCGATTCGAAACAGCCCGGATGCCTTGGATCGTTTCGATACTTATTTCCGGGCGGTATCCGCCGACACGCGCGAGCTGATCGATAAGGCTT
>DATBCP010000255.1:0-3346 GCA_036270435.1 Rhizomicrobium sp.
GCCGGCGCTGCCGCCCGAACCCTCGCCGCGAAACTTGCCGTTCCACCGGGAAGCGGGGGGCAACCAGACTTCAAAACCGATATGGGAATCCGAAGTCGGGGTGGCGAGGCCGATGACGCGGCAGAAAGCTGTCGTGACTTCGGTGCTGCCAACCTGGCCGCCACCGGCCAGGTATTCTGCACTCTGGATCACCGTGTCCGGTGCGATCCTTTTGCCGGCCAGGGCGGTGCAGCCTGCGGCATCGCCGCCGGTTGGCTTTGCCAACAGGCTGCCGGCGGCAAGCGCCGGCAATAGGGCTGCGATACAGGCGGAAGTCTTGAGCGTGCCCATGCGTCCCCCTTTGTCCGTTTCGGCGGATTGCGACGAACTGTTCAACGGGGAAGGGGCAGCGTCAAGCGGCGCCGGCTGCCCTATCCGTCATTAGATGAGGAAGGACGCTAGGTCGGCGGGGGGCTGTGCATATAACTTTGCACCAGCGAGCCGGCCACCAGCCGCCAGCCATCCACCAGCACAAAGAAGATCAGCTTGAAGGGAAGCGAGATGATCACCGGCGGCAGCATCATCATGCCCATGCTCATCAGGATCGAGGCCACCGCCATGTCGATGATCAGGAAAGGCACGAAGATCAGGAATCCGATCTCAAAGGCGCGCTTGAGTTCCGACAGCATGAAGGCGGGCGCCAGCGTGGTCACCGCAACTTGCGCGGGATCGTTGGTGGGCTTCTGCTTGGCCATGTCGGAAAACAGTTTCAGGTCGGCGCCGCGCACATGGGCCAGCATGAATTTCTTCATCGGCACCAGCGCCTGGGTGAACCCCTGCTCGGTGGTGACCTGATTGTTCATCATCGGCTGGATGCCCTGGTGATAGGCGTCGGTCAGGGTGGGTGTCATCACGAACAGGGTGAGGAACATGGCCAACGACACAATGACGCTATTGGGCGGCGATTGCTGAAGACCCATCGCGGTTCTCAGCAAGGACAGCACCACCACGATGCGCACAAAGCTGGTCATCATGATGATGATGGAGGGCGCGATGGACAGCACCGTGATCAGCGCCACGATCTGCAGCATGCGGTCGGTGAAAAGGCCGTTGCCGTTCAGGTCGATTGAGAGTCCGCCATTGGCGGGGGTGCTGGTGGCGGCGCTGGCCTGGCTGGCAACGGCGGCGGGAGAATTGGGCGGGGTCATGCGCAAACGTTGCGCATAAGCGGCATGTGGCAAGGCAAGGCCCAGCACCAGAAGGAATGGCAGAAGGCGCTTCAGCAGCAATATCACGGTATGCTCGCTTTGGCGGGAATGCCGCGTTCGATGACGGATGTGCCTTCGGGACCGGACAGAACCAGATGCTCGACATCGTCGCGGCGCAGGATGATCAGGCGCTGGCGCGGTCCCAGCATCAGCGTTTCCACGATGGTGAGGCGCTTGATGTTTGTCGGCTTGGTGATGCCGGGCACGCCGAAGCGCCGCGCCAGCAAGCCGGCGCCGCCCACCATGGCGAGCACCAGAAGCAGCGCGCCGAAATAGCGAAAGATGTCGATGAATTCCATGGGGGGATTAACAGGCATCAAGCTTAATCGCGGGTTAAGGCGCGGCAGATCCTGCCCGGCAAAAATTGCGCGCCGTTAAGCCGTGCTTAAGCATGGCGGGCGCAGGCTCGCAGGCGAATTCAGGGCTAACAAAAGGTTACCCGCATGGACCTGCAGGATTTGCCGTTTCTCACCCAGCTGCGCCAGCGCATGACCTGGCTTACGCAACGCCAGGACACGCTGTCGCAGAACGTCGCCAATGCCGATACGCCGCGCTATGTGGCGCGCGATCTCAAGGAGCTGGATTTCGACCAGTTGATGGGCGAGGCCCAGTCCGGCACCAAGATGGCGACGACCAATGCGCGTCATATCGCCATTTCGTCTTTGCATTCCGGCAAGTTCGAGGATCATGAAACCCCGGACCAGGAAGCGAACCCCAATGGCAATGCGGTGTCGCTGGAAGTGGAAATGATCAAGGTGGCCGATACCCAGGCCCAATATCAGGCGGCCGCGAATCTGTATGGCAAGGCCGTCACCATGATGAAGACGGCGATCGGCCGTTGATCCACGCACTTAAGGACAGGAGATACTGATGGACTTCTCGAAATCGATGGCGGTCGCCGCCTCCGGCATGCGCGCCCAGACCGAGCGCATGAAGACCATTTCGGAGAACATCGCCAACGCCAATTCCACTTCGCCGGTCAAGGGGGCCGATCCCTATCGCCGCAAAGTGGCGACCATCAAGCCCGACTTCGACCGCGAGCTGGACGCCACTCTGGTCAAGGCCGGCAAGCCGCTTGCCGACAGGAGCGATTTCCGCAGCCAGTACGATCCGGGCAATCCCAATGCCGACAAGCAGGGTTATGTGAAGCTGCCCAATGTCGACAGCCTGGTGGAAATCATGGACATGCGCGAGGCGCAGCGTTCCTACGAAGCCGATCTTTCGGTGATGGAATCCACCAAGCAGATGCTGGTCAAAACCGTCGACCTCCTGAATAAGTAAGGAAGGAACGTTAGATGGCCATTCCCGCCGCCGCCGCCGCCGCCTACCGCGCCGCCGCCCAGATCACCACGCCCACAGCGACTTCCGCCATCGCTCCCGCCGATGCGCAGGGCGGCAATTTTTCCGACTTCCTGTCGGGCGCGATCAAGGATTCGATCAACACCATGCGCCAGGGCGAGCATGCCGCCAGCCAGCAGGTGCAGGGCAAGGCCAATCTGGTGGATGTGGTCCAGTCGGTGAATGCCGCCGAACTCACTTTGGACACCGTGGTGGCGGTGCGCGACAAGGTCGTGGCCGCCTACCAGTCCATCATGAACATGCCGATCTAAGCACAGCAGACAGAGAGAAACATGGACCCCGCTTCCGCCATCGATTTCGCGCGTTCCTCGATCCTGGTTCTGTTGGAGATCATCGCGCCTTCCATGCTCACCGCCTTGGTGGTGGGCCTGGGCATCGGCCTGTTGCAGGCGGTGACCCAGATACAGGAACAGACCTTGGTGTTTGTGCCCAAGATCGTGGCTGTCTTTGTGGTGCTGCTGTTGGCGCTTCCCTTTGCCGGCGCGGCCATGAGCAGCCTGATGACCGACATCGCCAACCGCATTGCCGCCTACTAGCGCCGATGCCGTCGTCCACGGAGCGTGAGGGAATATGACCGTCCATCTTCCCGCGCTGTCCGGCATCATCCTCACCTATCTTTTGGTGTTCAGCCGCGTAGGCGCGATGGTGATGCTGTTGCCCGCGATCGGAGAAATGGGCGTGCCCAGCCGCGTGCGCCTGGTGCTGGCGCTGGCGATCGCTTTCGCGCTCACGCCCCAGGT
>DATBCP010000256.1:0-6248 GCA_036270435.1 Rhizomicrobium sp.
CAAGTTTGCGGGGGTCGCGGACTCTCGGCTTTTTGCGGCCGCGAAGGCGCTGTTCCCAGCCCGGTTTAACGCAGCTTCGAAGCGCGCTGCAGATATTGTTGGCCATCGTCCCGCCAACCCATGTCAAGGCTGATCATGCGCGCGGTATCGCGCACGTCGCCCGCCAAGGCCTTCATCCGTGCGTCATCCATATATTGGGCGGCGCTTGAAACACTGATCGCGCCGACAATGTTGTTTGTGGCATCGCGTACCGGAGCGGCAACGCAACGGATACGATCCTCATTCTCCTCAAGGTCCAATGTGTAGCCGGCCTTTGCATAGTCCTGCATCCGCCGCAGCCATTCGCCGAGGGGAACATCATAAGGCTTGCCTTCGCGATTTTCGTATTCGTACAGTTCGCGCCAGCGCAGTTCCGGCTCATCCAGGATAAGGGCCTTGCCCAGGCCCGTGGAGCGCAAGGGCTGGCGCTCGCCGATGCGCGAACTGATTTCGACACGCCGGCTGCCCGGAATCTTGTCCAGGTAGAAGGCGCGCGGGCCGTCCAGAATGCCCAGATGCACGGTGTCGCCGGTCGCGGCGGCTAGCGTTTCGATATGTTCTCTCGCCACCCGTGAAAGACTCATCTGGGCGCGCGCCTGAAAGCCCAATTCCAGCAGTTTCGGTCCCAACGCATAGCCGACCCTTGGCGCGAAGCTCAGATAGCGCCGGGCGACCAGCGTTCCGGCAAGGCGGTGTGTGGTGCTGCGGTTGAGTTTCAGCGCCTCCGCCAAGGCGGTGAGGCTTGTCGCGCCCGCCGCCACCGCTTCCAGCACATCCAGGCCGCGAATGACGGTCTGGGTGCCGGGAAATCCCTTGATCGGCGTGACCGTCGCGGCATCCGTGCGGCCAGCCACGGCGCCAGGCCGCCTCTTGGCGTTCGCCTTGTCGGATATTCGAGCCCGGGATGCGGCGGACGCGGACGCTTTGGTATCTCTCATATGCTTTCTTTCAAATATCCATATTCGTCACGAACATGGACGCCATCGCATCCTTGACGACACGCTGGGCGGCAGATTGCGTCTACTCCGTGTGGGATTGGCGCTCCAGACCGGCAAACAGAGACTAGTGGAGTGGGGCCATTTTTTCAACATGTGAGATATCCTGATAAAGACTCGAGGGCAAACAAGCCCGGCTCGCATTGCTGCGAGCCGGGCTTGTTCAGCTCATTCAATAACACCGCTTTTGAACCCCAGCGTTCTCTCACATATTCACGCGAACACCGAACCGGTACAGCCGGCCAATCGTATCATAGAGCGCGGGATTGACGCCCATGGCCGTGTTCGGCGCGGCGCTGGCGATCGCCGGCGGATCGACATTGGTCACGTTGTCGATCCTGGCAAAGAGCTGCCAGTTCTCATTGAGATTGAAGGTGCCGCCGACATTGAAATAGAAGGCGCCCGGTATGAAGTTGTTGTTGACTGTCGGATTGTTGACAGTCGGCAGCGGGCATCCGCTTGTGCACTGGATGTACTGCGTGTTGAGGCGCCCGTCGCTGATCCAGTTTTCGCTGAAGGTGATGCCCCACCTGTCTGCGTTGTAGGACTGGATTCCATAGAACTTCCAGTGCGGGATGGAGCCACCATTCTCACCCGCGGATTCGTGCGGCACGGTGCCCAAGACGCCCGATGTGGAGATGAATTTCGTGACGTGCGTGGCAAGGTTACGCAGCGTGAACTGGCCGGGAATGCCCCAATTTTCCAAGTTGAAGCGATAGCTTGCCTAAATGTCGAAGCCGTCGGTGACGGTGGTGGCCAGGTTGAAAGCAGTGGCGATGACCTGGGTGATGACCGTCGACGTATTGGAGAGGCTGCCTCCCGGGGGATTGGTGATGATCGCGGCGCAGTTGGCGGTGAAGCCGTTGAAGCAGAGATCCATCGATTGCTGGGCATTGAAGCTGCTGATCTGGCCCCGCAGACTGATGCGATAGTAATCCACGGAACTGCTGAAGCCGGGGAACCAATCCGGCTGGTACACCACGCCGGCCTCGGTGGTCTGCGCCTTTTCCGGCGCCAGCGCGGTGTTGCCCCGGCTGACATTCTGGATTTGAACCGAGTTATTGGTGAAATCGTTGAGCACGGTGCCGGTGGTTATGGTCTGGGCCGCGAAAAGTTCGCTGAGGTTGGGAGCCCGGATATCGCGCGACTGGAGCGCGCGGAACCGGAGCCCTTGGATCGGTGTGTCCCAGGTGACGCCGGCCTTCCAGGTATTGACATAACCGGAGGTGCTGTAACTGGTGGCACGGCCTGCGAGGGAGAGATTGATCTCGCCCCATTGGTCATTCTTCAGTAGCGGCACCAGCGTTTCCAGGAAGCCTTCCGTCACATTGTAATCGCCTGAACCGCTGAAGAAGTTTCCGTTGAACCAGTTGCCGCCCGATGCGCAGTTGAGCAGCGGATCATTGCAATTGGGACCGCCGGTGGAGACGGGATCGCCGGTGACGTCGTAACGCTCGTCGCGATACTCGAAGCCGGTGGCAATCGAAACCGGGCCGGCCCAGGTGGAGAAGGGTTCGCCGTTCGCGCTGATGCTGAGGGCATCTTCCTGCAGGTGAGTCAGCTGCTGCGTACCGGCATTGTGCGCGCCGCCATACAGCCAATTTATGGTCGAGTCGGAAACCGACACGTTGCCGAAGGCATTGTAAGGCACACAGCCTTCGGAACGGGCGGCGGCACTGCGGCACACGATCGTGCCGTTCGGGCCCGCCACGGAGTCGAGCGCGGCGAAGAAATAGGGATTGAGGAAAGTGTGGACCCGGATTTTGGAATCCACTTCGCCATGCTCGTAATAGGTGCTCCAGGTCCAGTTCGTCCCCAGCAGGTCCAGCGAGCCGTCGGCGCCGATCACATAACGGCGCTGGGTGCGCTCGGTCTTGATCGTGGCGCCGTCGTGGACCGCGCCATTGTCCGTGCCGATCTGGAACTGGTTGATGTTGTTGGTGATGCAGGCCTGGTTGATGGAGGCGGGCAGGTTGGCATTTGGTCCCGTCAGATTGCCGGCGGCGCCACCGGACATGGTTGCGATCTGGGCCGCGGTGGGGCCGGTCCCGCACCAGACATTCTGGCCCCCGAAGATCGGGATGTCGCGCACCGAGCGGTTCTGGGTATGTACATCGCCGAAATTGATGGTCGCCCAGATATTGAGGTTGGGCAGCAAGTCATAGGAAATCCGGGTGTAGACGTCGGTGCGGTTTATCGGGCTGACGGCGGTGACGCCGCCGGCGATGGCACCGCTATTGTCGCCGCCGATGCACCAGGGAGAGATGCAATTGGTGACCGTACCGGCGGCGTTTTTGGCAGGCACCCCGGGAAGCCCGTTCGGTCCCACGCCGTAATTGTATTGAAATGGCACGCCATTGTCGCCAAAGGCAGTGCCCTGCAAGGGTCCGGTGGTGACGATGCCGTAAAGGCCCAGCTGGAAGTCGTTGGCGTTGGCTGCGACGGTATATTCCGGCGAACCCGCCGGTGTGGCGGCGATGGAATTTCTCAGCAGCGCCGTCGAACTGTACCATTTACGCCCATTGGGGCCCTTGCCCACGCCAAGCTGGCCCGAGCCGACGCCATCCTCGAAATTGTACTCGAAGGAGCCTTCGATATGGCCTCGCCCGCCCGCGAACTCCGTGCCCGCCGCCATCTGCAGCAGCGCGCTGCCGTCATCGCCATAGGTCGATATGCCGCCTTGGACATTGGCTTTGAAGCCGGTGAACTTCTTGTCGAGGATGACGTTGACGACGCCGGCGATCGCGTCCGAGCCCCAGGAGGCCGAAGCGCCGCCCGTCACCACATCCACCCGCTGGATCAGAAGCTGCGGCAACTCGCTGACATCGCTGATGCCGGTGACGTTGGAAGGCACGATGCGCTGGCCGTCGAGCAGGGTCAGGGTGCGGATGGTGCCCAGCCCCCGCATTGCGAAGGTTGAAAGTCCGTTGGTGCCGCTGCCGGTGCCGCCTGTGCCGGTGGTGACGCCCTGGCTGCCCAGCAGGGACGGCAATTGGGCGACTGCCGAAAGAATATTTTCTTGCGCCTGGGCTTGTATGTCTTCGGACGCGAGCACCGTGGTCGGCGTGGGAGCCTGGAAGCCGTCACGGACAATGCGCGATGCCGAAACCGTCACATTCTCGGCTTCCTGGGCCTGCGCCCCTATCATGCCGGGCGCGAAGGCCGCCATCAGCGCGGCCGTGCTGGCCATCGTCAGGGCATGTTTGCGATGTGAGCGGACACGCGGATTCACAGCTGTTCCAACGCCAGCGGTCATAGTTCCCCCTTTTTGGGCTTATGGTTCGCAAGTGCGAACGCCCATTTTTTGCAGTTCTCCGGCAGAACTTACCAAATATTGATACGAGCTACCACATGTTACTCCAGGATTGTGCTAACCCCTGATTCGGGCCTAATATTCCGCCTGCAACCGGCAGCCAAAAGCCGGCACTGCATCCATCGGAGGACGCGTGCGCAAGACGGTCACGCTGACAATTGCCGCGTACCTGATCTGCGCCACGTCCGGTGCCGTCGCAGCCCGGTCGGCCGGCAGCGATCAGACGGAGTGCCTGCGCCGCCTGACCGAGCAGGAATATCGCAATTCCATTGGGGACATATTCGGCAAGGACATCGCCGTGCAGGGCATGTTCGAACCGGGCGTTCGGATGGGCGGACTGCTTGCCACCAGCACCACGGTCCTGTCGGTGACACCGGCGGGTTTTGATTCCTTCTCCAAGATGGCGGACAGCATCGCCCTCCAAGTCACTTCCGGAAAATACCGGGGCAAGCTCCTGTCCTGTACGCCGAAATCCGCAGCCGCACCGGATGACGCCTGTGCCTCGGAGGTGCTGAGCCATTACGGTTTTTTGCTGTTCCGCCGCCCCTTGACGGCAGACGAACTCAAGGCACGCGTCAATCTTGCCCGGACCATGACCAGCTCGACCGGCGATTTCTATACCGGCCTGCATTATGGGCTGGCCGAGTTGTTGCAGTCGCCGAATTTCCTGTTTCGCAAGGAATTGGCGGTGCGCGCGGGCGGCGGTCTGACGCTGGAGCCGTACAGCCGGGCCACACGCCTGAGCTATCTGCTGTGGGACACCACCCCAGACACCGAGTTGCTGCAAGCCGCAAAATCCGGCGACTTGAACACCGCTTCTGGCCTGGAGAAACAGGTGAACCGGCTGCTTTCTTCTCCCCGACTGGATGCCGGCATGCGCGCCTTCTTCAGCGACATGCTGGAGCTGGATACCTTCGACAATGTCTCCAAGGATGCCCTGATCTATCCCAAGTGGGGCGGGGCCATGGCGCCTTCCGCCAGGGAAGAGACGCTGCGCAGCACAATCGATCTCGCGCTGCATGAGAATGGCGACATGCGCGACCTGATGACCACGCGCAAGACCTTCATCAACCGCAACCTCGCCGCGATCTATGACGTGGACTTTACCTTCGACAATGAATGGATGCCGTACGAGTTTCCCTCCGACGCTGGCCGCAGCGGAATCGTGACCCAAGTCAGCATGCTCTCCATGTTTTCGCATCCGGGACAGAGCTCGCCCACCAAGCGCGGTGTCGCGCTGATGGACATCTTCCTGTGCGAACCGACGCCCACGCCGCCGGCGAATGTGGATTTTTCAGCCATCAACGATACGCATGGACCGCTGAAGACGGTGCGTGAACGGCTGATGGCCCATGCCACCTCGGCCACCTGCGCCTCCTGCCACAATCACAGCGATCCCATCGGCCTGTCGCTGGAAGGTTTCGACAGTATCGGCGGCCGCCGGCTGACCGAAAACGGCAAGCTTATCGATCTTTCGGCAAAAATCGGCGGAAAGAGTTTCCAGGACGGCGCCGGCCTCGGCCAGTATCTGCATGACAATCCCAAATATCCGGCCTGTGTAACGCGCAAGCTCTATGCCTATGCCACCGGCACCAATAGCGAGGACGTTGAGCCTTCCGCCTTCAAGGCCGCCTACCAGAGTTTCACCGAATCCGGCTACCGCCTGCGCGCCTTGCTCAAGGGGCTGGTCGAGAGTCCCGATTTCTTCAATTCGGCTGCGCCGGCGCAAGAGGCATCCGCCGCTCCGCTGACCAAGCTGGCGTCGCACCAGCCTTAGGAGGCATGTCATGAAGCTTCTGCGCAGAACTCTGCTCCATGGCATGTTCCAGGGATCCGCCGCCGTCATGGCCATTCCCTTCCTGGATTGCTTCCTGGACAGTAAGGGCCAGGCGCTTGCCGCG
>DATBCP010000257.1:0-8792 GCA_036270435.1 Rhizomicrobium sp.
GGAAGCCGTTCGAGCGGCTTGCCGTCCAGGTCGCGCAAGGTCGCGCCCGCCCAGATGTGCTGATCGGGAGTCATGATCAGGGAGGATTGGCCACCGACATGCTCCCACTGGCGCAGGTATTTGCCCGTCGCGTCGAACACCTCGATCCGCTGGTTGTCGCGGTCGGTGATGTAGAGCAGGCCCTTGGCGTCCACCACGACATTGTGCGGCAGCTGGAACTGGCCGGGACCGTTGCCGCGTGTGCCGAACTCGCCCAGATACTTTCCGTCTTTGGTGAAGCGCATCACCCGGTCGTTGCCATAGCCGTCCGTGACGATCAGCTCGCCATTGGGGGCGAAGGCGATGTCGGTGGGCAGGTAAAAGTGACTATGGTCCTTGCCGCGCTGGTCGCGCGTGCCCATGGTCATCAGCGTATGACCGCCGGCACTCATCTTGGTGATGACCTGGCCGGGTGCATCCACCACCCAGACATTGCCGTCCGGATCGACGCGGACTTCATGGGCGCCGCAATTGCTGCAGCCGGCGGCGCCATAGACCGCCTGATAGCCCGACATGGTGGCCGGGTTGCGGCCGGCCGCCGCCACCTCCTTCAGCATGGGCATGACCTTGCCATGACTGAATTTCACATCGCCGAAGGGGCCGACCAACTCGCCATTGGGCTTGTATTCCAGGAGCGCATCGTCGCCGCGATGCATCACCAGGATGTTGCCGTCCTTCTTCACCGCCACGCTGGTGACTTGGATGTAGTTCCACGGGCCGGCGGGCAATCCCTTGTCGCCGGTGAGCGGCTTGGGCCATTCCGGCACTTGCTTGTAATGGATCACGGGAACATCGGAAGCCGGCTGCGCCAGGGCGGCAAAGGGCAGGGCGCAGAACAGAACCGCAAGATAAGAGACGCGCATGTCACCCCCCTTTGGTCTTATTGTTGGGGGGAGATTAGCGGAAGGCGGAACCGGAGGCGACCCTCCTACGCCTGAGCTTGGGAGGGCAGGGAGTGTCGAAAACAGGCTGGATCGCGATCATTCTGCTGCCAGAGCAAGTTAAGGTCAGATTGAATCGCTGCGCCGGAGGGATTTTGCGGCGTGGGCAGGGTGAGGCCCGGTTCGTGCGACCGCGCGAACGAAATGGTCCGGTGGACCATTTCGAGGGCCGAACGCGCGGAGCGTAAGCGACGCGCCGGGGGCAGCAGTCCATCTACATATCGGGCCGACCCGGCCGCTCGCCCAAGCTCGCGGCGTTCGGCACTCAAATCGGTCCACAGGACCGATTTGCCGCTTCGCGGACGTGCCTCACCCCACGACGCAAAAGACCCTGGCCCTCCGGGTTGCGTTGCGGCGGGCGCCCGCGGCGTCGCCGCGCTCGACCGTATTGCCGATACGCCCTTCGCGCGGCTCCTGGCGGATCGCCTCGCCGCAACGCAACGCAGCTGGTTCAATCTGACCTTAACTTGCTCTAAGTTTCACGGGACCTTCCACCCCGTGCCCGATCTCCGCTAGCATCGGCGAAAAATGGGATGGAAATGGGCCGATGTCGGAACTGGGCGAGTGGGACAGCTTCTATGTCATCGTCGGCGGCGCCGCGGGCGCGCTGATCGGCCTGCAATTTGTGGTCATGACCTTGATTGCCGAAAAGCCCTCGCCCGGCATCGCACAGGCGGGCCGCGCTTTTGCAACACCCGCCATCGTCCATTTCAGCGCCACGCTCCTGCTGTCGGCCCTGCTGCGCGCGCCATGGGGATCTGTCAGGCCGGTTGCTTTCATTTGCAGCGCGGTGGGCCTGTTCGGCTCGGGCTATATCCTGCTGCTGGTCCGGCGTATTCGCCGCCAGACGGCCTACCAGCCGGATGCCGAGGATTGGTCCTTCCATATCCTGCTGCCGCTTCTTTCCTATCTGCTGATGGCCTTGGCGCCGATTCCCTCCCTTGCCCATGAACGCGAGACTTTGTTCGCCATCGCCGGCGCCGTACTGATTTTGCTTTTCGCCGCCATCCACAACGCCTGGGACGCCGTCTCCTATCAGGTGTTTGTGATCCGCAAGCCGGACCCGGACGACACGCACTGAACCTGTATCCGTGCATTCCGCGGCCTGTCGTGCGCCGCACAACCCGCCCATTTTTTGCCGCAATTCCCAACGGGAACCGCCGGCACCATGGCGCGTTGAGGTTTGCGGGTTCGGGGGCCTCGGCAGTGGAAGGAACCCGATCATGAAACAGGAAACGGTCATTCGCGCGATGGCGGCAGCATCCCTTGTGGCGTTGATGGCAAGCCCGGTTGCGGCGCGTGGCGGCGCCGGCATCGGCGGCGGAGCAAGCGTGGGTGGAATGGGCGGCCAGTCGAATGCTCATATCAGCACGCAAGGCAGTCTCAACACCAATGGCCCGAACGCGGCCGATCGTGACCTTGGCCGGGATCGCGCCGAGGACCGCGCCAACGCGAATGCAGACGTGGATACAGATTCAAAGACCAAACTCGCCGGCCGCTCGAAAAGCCATATGAGTGCATCGGGCCACGCCAACACCAACGGCTTGAATGCAACCGACCGGGACAAAGGCCAAGACCGGGCGCAGGACCGTTCGGCGCAATAGCGGCGCCTTGAGGAGCATTGTTTGCGCGATTGCCACAGCTTGATGGCATAGGGGAGAATTATGATGCGGAAGATAATCACGCCGGCGATGGCGTTATGCCTTGCCGGGGTCATGCTTGCGGGATGCGGCACCTCGCCCGGCGACCGTGGCCTGTCCGGTGGCATATTGGGCGCGGGCACGGGCGCGGCCATCGGTTCATTGGCGGGCTCGGCCGGAACGGGTGCCCTGATCGGCGGCCTTGGCGGCGCGGCGATCGGGCTGCTCACCTCGTCGGACCAGATCAATCTGGGACCGGCGCCCTGGAATCGGTCCGCGTCTTCTTCGTCCTATCATCGCAGACATGCGAGCCGCTCTGCCGCCCATCGTTATGCCAAAAGCGATTGCACGACGCGGGAAACCGCGACCCAGCGCGTCACCACTTGCGCGAAAGCGACAAGGACGGCGAAAGCGGATTGAGCATCCAAAGCCTAACGCGCCCGCGCCACCCTCATGGGTGTTTTTGGCGGCTTCCCGTTCGTGCCCTTTTGGGCAACAGGCCTAAAGGTTGTTGGCTTCTTCAAGAGCCGGCAGCGGCGCAAAACCCATCGCGGCATTGGTGGCAAGCTTGATGTCCGCCGCATTCATCTGGCTGCGCAGGAATTCCGCCCGCTGCTTGGACGGCTGGTCGCCGGCGAAAGCAGCGATGCCGTACCATTTCAGCGCCTGCCTCAGATCCTGCGGCACGCCTTCGCCGCGTTCATACAAGACCGCCAGATCGAAGGCGGAATCGATATAGCCGCGTTCGGCGGCGCGGGTGAACCACTCCGCCGCCTTGGCCTCGTCCTTCGCCAACCCCAAGCCTTGCGCATAGGCAATGGCGAGATTGTGCATCGCCTTGAGGTTGCCCTTCTCGGCCGCGTGCGAGAACCAAGCTGCCGCCTGCGCCGGATCGGCCGCGACATGGTCACCCTGTTGATAGAGGGCACCCAACAAATATTGCGCCACCGGATTGCCGGCCCGCGCCGCCGACTGGCACCAGAGCAACGCGGCGTTGGCGTCTGCGGCGGAGCCCTGCCCGCGCAGATACGCCAATGCCAGCCGTGCTTGGGCGCGGGCATCACCCGCGTCGGCCAAAGCCATCGTCTTATGTAACGGAGTTTGGGCTGCTTGCCGGTGCATCACGCCGTCCGGTGCCCGCTCCTGGGCGTTGGCATCCAGGACATTGCGGCCCAGCATGAACCCAACACTGACGAAGGACCCTACCAGCAGCGCCGCCGCGATCGCCATCATGCGTGTGCGCGTGCTGGGGCGCTGCGGCTTCGGCGCGCCCAAGGTTTCGAAATCCGGGATATTGCGTGCACCCGGCAGCAATCCACCGATCGTGGGCGCGGGTTCAGAACCCACCTCTTCCGGCTTGACGTCCAACGCAGACGCCATGACGGCCGGCTCGGCTGCCGGCGAATGTCCGGCAAAAGACACTTCGTCCAGGACCGGCATCTCGGCCTGCGTCAAGTCGGGTGCCACGGTTTGCATCCGTGGCTCGAGGCTGTGCAGCTGTGCGATCCCGGAGGTGATTTGCGCTGCGGTTTCTGATGCGATCTCTGGTGCGATCTTTGGCGCGAGCGCCGGTTGGGGCGCATCGGCCTGCGCCTGGCCGGACCGAGACGACACGTCCTTCAATCGTTGTTGCAGCTCCGCGATAACGCGCGCCTGTTCCCGGGCCGAGGCTTCGGCCTTGGTTTCCAGCGCGGTCAAAGCGCGTTCAAAGACCCTAAGGCGGCGCTCGAACCATTCGTCGGGTGTGGACACGGACGGCGCGTGCGTGACGTCGTCCGCCTTAGAGACGGATTGGGGTGTTGCGGCCGGTGGCCCGGATCCGGGGATGATGGGACCCGCCAGGGTATATTCCCGCATCAAGGCCGCCATCAGCGCGGTCTTGCCGGCAAAATGGTCGTGAAAAACGCTCCGCTCCACGCCGGCCTCGCCGCACAGATCGGCGATGGAGAATTCCTTGTTTCCGCGCAATACCATGGCCTTGGCCGCCGCCAGCAATTGCGTGCGGCTTGGATCTGCGGCGCCGGCTTCGGCGAAGGGTGACTGGTATTGCTCCATGGCGGATTCCGGGGTGCCTTGGATGCAAACTAACCATCACCCCTTACCATTGCGTTCCACTACCCGCGCAATTTTATTGCAATTTTAGCGGCATACCCAATTTGGGCGTCGCGCCTAGGCGGGTTTGGGCCGGGCCGCGGGCGCGTTCACCAGCCGCATCAGGACCAGGATCATGGCAATGGTGGCGCCATAGGCGATCAGCTGGGCCCCATTGGGCGCCTCGCTATAGCCGACCAAAGTGTGCAGCAGTTTGCCGGTAATGCTGTCGTCGCGGATCAGCCAGGAGGTGTCCCATACCGTGCTGGTAAAGACTTCCAGCAAGCCGCCATTCTGCAGCAAAAGCACCGCCTGGGCCGCCATGCCGGCTGCCAGCAAGGTGATCAGCCAGGAGGTCACCTGGAACAATTTGCTGGCCGGAACCTTAAGAAGCCCGAAATACATCAGCGCCGAAACCACCGCGCCGCCCAACAGTCCCAAGCCCCCGCCCACCACCATGCCGGCGGCCGTCGTCCCGCCCTGGGCGGCGATTCCGTAAAGGAACAGCACCACTTCGGAGCCTTCGCGCAGCACCGCCACGCCCACCACAACCGACAGGGCCGCCAGGGTGCGCTCGCCGGTCTTGACCCGGTGGCCGGCGGCTTTCAATTCGCGCGCCATCTGCTTGCCATGGCTCGCCATCCAGACATTGTGCCAGGTGAGCATGGCGACGGCGAGAAGCAGGATGGCAGCATTGAAGAATTCCTGGCCTGAGCCTTGGAACAGGTTGGCCAGCTCGCCGGCAAAGCCCGCCACCAGGCAGGCGCCCAATACGCCGGCCATCACGCCCATCGTCACCGCACGCTCGCGCCCGGGCACGCCAGTGGTGGCGGCCAGCACGATGCCAACGATCAGGCCGGCTTCGATGACTTCGCGGAAGACAATGATGAGCGCGGAGATCATTCGGCGATCACGACTCCTTGTGCCGTGGCGGCGTGATATTCGCCCATGAAAGGATACTTTCCGGGCGCCAGCGCGCGCACACGGATATTGCCCTTGCCATGGCCGGGCACGACTTTCTCGATCTTCAGCGACGAGGAATCGAACTCATCCGCCGTCTCGTCGTCATTGTGAAGGATGATCATGCTGGGCGTGTTGGCCTTCACCTTGATGGTGGAAGGCGTGAATTTGTGGTTCTTGAGATGAAGCTCGATCGAAGCGTCGGCGAGAGCCGGAGCGACAAACGAAAGCCCGGTCCCAGCGGAGGTCGCAATGGGCACGGCGATAAAGGCAAAGGCAAGCAGAAGACGTTTCATGGGGCACGCTCGTCGTTTCGCAAGGGATAGCTGAAGGTCCAGTTGACGGTGATCGGCTTCCACCAGTCGGGCACACCGGCCGTTTTGTCGGTCCGGCGCAGCATGCCGTGGGCGTTGGGCGGAGAGACGATGTATGTCAGGTGATAGCTCCCCGATCCCGCCAGTTCCGTGGCGGCGCCGTAACGCGGCCCGCCTTTGGCGGCGATGGGATAAAGCAACCCCGCCTTCTTGAAAGTGGGCGCATCGTCCTTGGTCAGGGCGTAGCTGATGGAGAGATAGGGAACAAAGGCGCGCTCGCCAAACCCATGGACGTCATCCTTGGCGGCATGGACATCGGCCACCAGGAAGATCGCATCGGCGCCCTGGCCTGGGGGCGCGGGCGACCGGTCCAGTTCCACCCCATTCAGGGTACTGGGCACGATCTCGATGCCGTCGCGCACCAAAGGCCCGCCGATTACGGCAGCCTCGGCAACAGGCACAGCAATAATAAGAAGGGCTGGAACCGCCCATGAGACACGCATGGCGCCCGGTATAGATGCGATTAATTCTCATGTACAGAGGCTAGGCAGAGCCCGGGATTAAATCGTCCCAATCTCAAAATCTGAGAGGAACAGCCGCCCCCGACTGGCTTTTCCCAGCGTCTGCCGGGCATGCTGGCCGCCTGAAAACAAGGGGGAACCGCCCATGCAAGTCCTGATCGAAAAGATGCTGAATGACTTTGAGCGCGGGACGCTGTCCCGCCGCCAGCTCGCCGCGACCCTGGCGGGACTCGCCGTGGCCCCCGCACTCGCAGCGCCGGCCTTGGCCGCGCCCAGCCTCAAGGCCATCACCTTGAACCATGTCACGGTACGGGTTCCCAATCTGCAGAAGACCTCCAAATTCTATCAGGACTTTTTTGGCATGAAGCTGGCGCAGCAATCGGAGACCATTCACATCCTGTCGGTCGGCGAAAGCTTCTTCGGGATCGAACAGAAACCCGGCGTGGCCGCCCTGGACCATTTCGATTTCGGCCTGGATGGCTGGGATGCCAAGGCGATGCGGGCCAAGGTGGCCGCCCACGGACTTTCGATCACGGCGGGATCGCGCGGCGATGACGAGAGCTTCAAGTTCAACGATCCGGACGGTTTTGTGGTACAGGTGAACGGGCCGAAATATACCGGCCATGTCGGTCCCATCCCGCCCGGCAAGAAAGCATGATCACCGCACAGGAGACGAACATGACGTGGCACGCCGCATTGTTTCTCACCGCCGCGCTCGCCTTCCCCACACTCGCCCTGGCCCAGGTCCAGAGCTTTTCCACCTCGGCCGGCAAGGTTGAGATCACGCCGATTTATCATGCCACCGCGAAGATCACGGCGGGCGGCGACACCATTTACATAGATCCGGCCAAGCCGGCCAAGATCGAAGGCGGAGCGAAAGCCGACCTGATCCTGATCACCGACATTCATGGCGATCATATGGATGCCGCCGATGTGACGGCCCTGTCCAAGGACGGCACCACCGTGATCGCGCCGGCCGCGGTCGCCAAGACCATCACCCAGGCCAAGCCATTGGCGAATGGCGAGAGCACGACCTGGAAGAAATGGAAAATCACTGCCGTACCCATGTACAACATCAACCACAACCAGCCTTCCGGCCAGCCTTATCACGACAAGGGCCGCGGCAACGGTTATGTGCTGAATTACGGCGGCAAGAATTTCTATTTCGCCGGCGACACCGAAGGCACGCCGGAGATGCGCGCCCTCAAGAATATCGACGTCGCCTTCATCCCCATGAACCTGCCCTACACCATGACCCCGGCGGAAGCCGCCGACGCAGTCATGGCGTTCAAGCCCAAGGTGGCGATCCCCTATCACTATAGCGGCCAGGACGTGCAGGTGTTCAAAAAGGCGCTGGAAGGCTCCGGCGTCGAAGTCAGGCTGTTGGAGTGGTATCCCAAATAGTTTAACCCTGTCATGGCCGGGTCAAGCCCGGCCACATGTGGCCGGCTACCGAGCCGGTCATGACAGACCGGGGATGGGATGAAGACGCTCTTGTTTGCGGCCACTGCGCTCGCTCTGCTCGCCACCCCTGCGCTGGCGCAGCAGGACACCATCTCGCTCAAGGGTGCGATCGACATCCATGTCCATCAGGACCCCGACAGTGCCCCGCGTGCCATCGATGCCGACGACGTGGCGCGCCAGGCCAAGGCGGCCGGCATGCGCGCGGTGGTGCTCAAGAACCATTTGGAGGACACCGCCTCGCTTGCCTATATGGTGCGCAAGATGGTGCCGGGGGTCGAGGTGTTCGGCGGCATCACCCAGGACATCGCCGTCGGCGGCATCAATATCGAAGCCGTGAAGCATATGGCCGACATGAAGGGCGGCTATGGCCGCATCGTCTGGCTGCCCACCTTCGACGCCCAGAACCAGGTCAAGGACAAGGGCCCGGAAGTCAAAGTATCGGAGAATGGCAAGCTGCTGCCTTCGGTGCTGAAGCTGTTGGATTACATCGCCACCCGCAAGCAGCTTGCGCTGGAGACCGGCCATGTCTCGGCCGAAGAGGCGCTGATGGTGATCAAGGAAGCAAAGGCCCGCGGCATCGAGCATGTGGTGGCAACCCATGGCATGACTGGCCCCACCAATCTCTCCATTGCCCAGGCCCAGGAATTCGCGCGCCTGGGCGGCTATATCGAGATGGTCTATGGCGCCACGCTCGAGAAAGGCAGCAAGACGACGCTTCAGGACTATGCCAACTGGATCCGCGCGGTGGGGCCGGCGCATGTCATCCTGTCAACCGACCTGGGTGGCGCGCGTCCCTATCCCAGGCCGATGCCGACAGCGGGG
>DATBCP010000258.1:0-1578 GCA_036270435.1 Rhizomicrobium sp.
TATTGTCGGTTATGACGCCAATCTGGGGGCCGTAACGGCGCTGGAGGCGGCCCCCGAAGGAAAGGCGCAAGGTGCCGCCTCGCTGGAAGATCTGGTCCAGAAGCTGGAGGCGCCGCGCACCATCTGGGTGATGTTGCCCGCGGGCAAGATCACCGAAGACGCCATCGCCGCGCTGGGCAAGCTGATGCACAAGGGCGACTGCATCATCGATGGCGGCAACACTTTCTTCAAGGACGATATCCGCCGCGCCCATGTGCTGCATCGCCATGGCATCGCTTATCTGGACGTGGGCACCTCCGGCGGCGTCTGGGGACTGGAACGCGGTTACTGCATGATGATCGGCGGCGATAAGGCCCATGTGCAGCGGCTGGACCCCGTTTTTCGGGCGCTGGCCCCTGGCACCGGCGACATCCCCAGGACACCCAACCGCGAGCATGCCGATAGACGTGTGATCGAAGGCTACATGCATGTAGGACCGGCGGGTTCGGGCCATTTCGTCAAGATGGTTCACAACGGCATCGAATATGGCTTGATGCAGGCCTATGCCGAAGGCTTCGACATCATGCGGGGCAGGAACAGCGACAAGCTGCCCGAGGATGAGCGTTTCGACATCAATGTCGCCGATGTCGCGGAAGTGTGGCGGCGCGGCAGTGTGGTCGCGTCCTGGCTGTTGGATCTCACCTCGATTGCCTTGGCCAAATCCGGCACGCTGGAGGAGTTCAGCGGCAAGGTCGATGACAGCGGCGAAGGCCGCTGGACCGTGCAGGCGGCGGTGGATGAAGCGGTGGCCGCTCCGGTGATCACGGCGGCGCTCTTTGCCCGTTTCCGTTCCCGCAGCGACAATACCTTTGGCGAAAAGCTGTTGTCGGCCATGCGCAAGGAGTTCGGCGGCCATGTCGAAAGCACCATTCCGGTTCACAAGGCGAAGGACGAGGACAAATGAGCGTGCTGACCCATAAATCGCCGCCGCCGCCCTGCGCCATCGTGATCTTCGGCGCCAATGGCGATCTCACCAAAAGGCTGATCGTTCCCGCGCTCTACAACCTGGCGCGCACCCGTCTGTTGCCTCCACGCATGGCTCTGATCGGCGTGGACCACAACAAGAAGACCAGCCAGGAATGGCAGGCGGGGCTGAAGGAATTTCTCAGCCAGATTCTGGCCAAGAACAATGTAGAGATTGACGAGACCCTGTGGGACCAGGTCGCCCGCTGCATGACCTTCCTGAGCGGCGATTTCGAGAAGTCGGAGACCTATCGGGATTTGAGGGAATTGCTGGCTGACCTTGACGAAAAGCAGTCGCTGGACGGCAATGTCCTGTTCTACATGGCGGTGGCGGACCGGTTTTTCAGCGTCATCGCCGGCAAGTTGGGCGAGGCCGGGCTGGTGGACGCGGACGGCGCCGACAACAAGAAGCATGGTTTCCGCCGCCTGATCGTGGAAAAGCCCTTCGGCCACGATTTGCCATCGGCCAAGGCGCTCAACGCGCGCATCCTCAAGGTGCTGCGCGAGGACCAGATTTACCGCATCGATCATTTTCTCGGCAAAGAGACGGTGCAGAACATCATGGCGTTGCGCTTT
>DATBCP010000259.1:0-2869 GCA_036270435.1 Rhizomicrobium sp.
CTTGCCTGCGCCGCGTCGCGGCACGCTGCGGCGCCTGGTCTTTCGCGGGGCGGAAATCGATCACGCTTTGTTGCTCTGGTTTCCCGCCCCCCACAGCTATACCGGCGAGGATGTGGCTGAATTTCACCTGCATGGCGGACGGGCGGTGCGGGAGGCGCTGTTTGCCGCGCTTTTGGAACAGGGTTTGCGGCCGGCCGAGCCGGGCGAATTCAGCCGGCGGGCTGTCGAAAACGGCAAGTTGGATTTGACCAGGGCCGAAGCGATTGCCGATCTGGTGGAGGCCGAAACCCCGGCGCAATTGCGCCAGGCGCTGCGCCAGCATGATGGGGCCCTGGCCGATCTTTATGAGGGTTGGCGCAGCCGTTTGATCGGGGGGCTGGGCCGCGCCGAAGCAGCGATCGATTTTTCGGATGACGGGGTGGGCGAGACGGAATTCGCCGCGGCCCGCCGCGCTGCGCTCGAAATCATTCAAGAAATTCAAGAACATATGGACGATGCGGGACGTGGCGAGAGCCTGCGGGAGGGCCTGCGCCTGACCATCCTGGGGCCGCCCAATGCCGGCAAATCTTCGCTGATCAACGCCCTCGCCCGGCGCGATATCGCCATTGTGTCCGATACACCGGGAACCACCCGCGATGTGATTGAAACCCGTCTCGACCTGGGCGGCTATCTGCTGCTGGTGGCCGATACGGCCGGCGTCCGCGACACAGATGAGCCCATTGAAGCGGAAGGCGTGCGCAGGGCCTTATCCCACGCCAAGGGCGGCATGAGTTTGCTGGTGCTGGACGGCAGTTCGGACGATCCCCGCGCCGGCTTGCCGGCGGATATGCCCGAGCCGGATCTCATGATCTGGAACAAGGCCGATCTGGGCTTTAGACGAGAAGGCCTGTCGATCTCGCTCAAGACCGGCGAAGGCGTTCCCATGTTGCTAAAAATGCTGCAGCAAAAAGTGCAGCATAAATTGGAGGGCGACGGCGCACCCTCTTTGACCCGGCCGCGCCATCGCCATGCCTTGCGCGAGGCGTTGACCCACTTGCAGCATGGCATGGCAGCGCCGCAGGACCTTCCCGAATTGCTGGCAGAGGATTTGCGGCTGGCGATGCGCGCGATCGGGCGCATCACCGGGGCGGTGGATGTGGAAGAGCTGCTGGATTTTGTGTTTCGCGATTTTTGCATCGGGAAGTGAGCCAGTATGAAGAGGATCGTATTTTCAGGGCTTTTCTTGCTCTCTCCGGCGATGGCACAAGCCGATCCGCGCGATGAGGCGCTATCGGCGATGCTGCGCTGTTCGGGCATGGGCGACAAAGGGCAACGCCTGGCCTGTTATGATTCCGCCGCCGTGCGCGTTCCCGGTGCCTTGCGCGCGCCGGCGCCCAATGCGGCAGCACCGAGTGTGACGCCAATCCCGCCGCCCATACCCTCATCCGTCGCGACCGCTTCCGCGGCGGCGTCCCCAGACGTTCCTGCCCCGGTGCGCCACATCAGGCGCAGCAATGGATTTCTGGACAAATTGTTCGGGCCCGACGGACCCAAGCGCGCACCCCAAAGGACGGTGGCGGAGTTCGGGAGCGAGAGTATTGCCAACGGTGGTGTGCATGCCTATCCGCAACCTATGGACGAGGACGCGATCGATGCGATCAGCGCACGCTTGGCGAATTACGATCTCAGCAGCGGCGCTTTGATTGTGAGTTTGGACAATGGCCAGGTATGGCGCCAGGTCGGCGGCGATCCGGTCGGCCATCTGCAGTTTGCGGCCGCGCGTTATGTGGCGACCATTTCGCGCGGCGGCTCGGGCGCCTATGCACTGAAACTCAGTGGCATGGGCCATAGCCTGCCGGTTCGTCGGATCCGCTAGAACTTTGCTTTTTTGATGCCCGACCGCTTTGCTGCATGAGGGCGGGACTTGTGGATGAAAGGGACCGCGCGTATTGAGCCTGCCCATGGGTATCGGGACCACATACGACGTCGTTGTCATCGGCGGCGGCCATGCCGGCTGTGAGGCCGCAGCGGCTTCGGCGCGCTTTGGCGCCAAGACCCTGCTTCTGACCCATGTAATTGAAACTATTGGTGAAATGTCCTGCAATCCCGCCATTGGCGGGGTGGGCAAGGGCCATCTGGTACGAGAGATCGATGCCCTGGATGGGCTGATGGGCCGGGTGGCGGATGCGGCAGGAATCCAATTCCGCGTGCTCAACCGTCGCAAGGGGCCGGCCGTGCGCGGGCCGCGGGCCCAGGCCGATCGCGCGCTTTACCGCGCCGCCATGCGGTCCATGCTGCGCAACATTCCCAATCTGGAAATCCTGGCGGCCAGCGCGGAGGATTTGGTTCTGCGGGACGAGCGGGTTGCCGGCGTTGTGACCGCGGATGGCCGGGAGATTTCTTGCGGCAAGGTGGTGCTGACCACCGGCACTTTTCTCGATGGCCTGATCCATATCGGCGAGACCAAGATCCCGGCCGGGCGGATGAAGATCGCCGATGGCGTCGAAGCCCCCGCGATCGGTCTGTCGAAGACGCTTTATGGCCTGGGCCTGAGGATGGGCCGGCTCAAGACGGGTACCCCGCCACGGCTGGAAGGAAAGACCATCGATTGGGCCAGCCTGGAGATGCAGCAGGGGGATGATCCGCCCGCGCCCTTTTCCTTCCTGACCGACCGCATCACCACACCCCAGATCGCCTGCGGCATCACCCGCACCACGCTTCAGACCCACGAAGTGATCCGGGCGAACCTCCACCGCTCGCCGATGTATTCGGGGCAGATCGCCTCAACCGGCCCGCGCTACTGCCCCTCCATCGAGGACAAGGTCAGCCGCTTCGCCGACCGCGAGTCGCATCAAATTTTCTTGGAACCAGAAGGACTTAGAACAGACCT
>DATBCP010000260.1:0-5802 GCA_036270435.1 Rhizomicrobium sp.
CGATCCGGGAAAAGACCTTGTCCTCCAATGCGCCCGCCTGCGTCTATGAGGAAGGCGACCTGATCAAGCGCGTCATCCGCGATCTCTACAACAAGGATGTGCAGGACGTTGTGGTGGAAGGCGAACAGGGCTTCCGCAACGCCAAGGACTTCATGTGCATGCTGATGCCGAGCCATGCCAAGCATGTCCATCATTATAAAGACAGTGTGCCCCTGTTCCAGCGCATGCATATCGAGGCCCAACTGGATTCGATGTTCTCGCCCACCGTCACCCTCAAATCGGGCGGCTATATCGTCATCAACCAGACCGAAGCTTTGGTCTCGATCGACGTCAATTCCGGGCGCGCCACCCGCGAACATTCCATCGAGGAAACGGCGCGCAAGACCAATCTGGAGGCGGCCAGCGAGATCGCCCGCCAGCTTCGCTTACGCGACTTGGCCGGCCTGATCGTCATCGACTTCATCGACATGGAGGAAGGCCGCAACGACCGTGAAGTCGAAAAACGCCTGCGCGATGCGGTCAAGAACGACCGCGCCCGGGTGCAGATCGGCAAGATTTCGCAATTTGGCCTGTTGGAGATGTCGCGCCAGCGCCTGCGCGCCGGCGTCATTGCCGGTTCCACCGTCACCTGCCCCTATTGCGCGGGCGTGGGGCTGGTGCGTTCCACCGAATCCACCGCGCTGCGCGTGCTACGCGGCTTGGAGGAGGAAGGCGAGAAGAATCGCGCCGCCGCCGTCACCGTGAACATCGCCAATGAGGTGGCGATCTATATCCTCAACCAGAAGCGCCGCGAATTGTCGCGCATCGAGACCGAACACGGCATGCAGATTTCCTTCGAGCCGAAGGAAGGACTGGCCGCAGGGACCTTCGAGCTGGAGCGCACAAAGAGCCGCGATCCGGGCGACCGGCCGCGTCCCTCTGCCGTGGGGATCGAGGCGGGCTTTGTTCCCTCCGACGAGCCCGAGCCAGATTATCCGGAAAACGCCGAGGCGGAAGAGATCGAGGCCGCCGAGGAGGAGACCGGCGAAAGCGAAGAGGCGGCGGAAACGCCACCCTTCGACCGTGCGGACAGCGTGCGCGAGGGCCGCGAAAGCGGTCGCCGCCGCCGCCGGCGGGGCGGGCGCGGCCGCAATCGTGATCGCAGCGACCGTCCGGAGCACCAGCCGCAGGCCGCGGCCCAACCGGCCGAAACCGCGAATGACGAAGGTGTGGAGGGTGAAGAAGCCATGCCGCCGCAACAGCAAGGCGAGCAGAACGGCCATGCACCGTCCTTGGGCGAGAATGGCGAACCGCGCCGCCGCCGCCGGCGCCGCCGCGGCCGCCGTGGCGGACGCGATCGTGGTGAGCAGCCGCAAAGCGAAGGCATGGAACATCACCAGACCGGCTTTGTGAGTGAAGCGGACCGTTTCGGCGCCTTGCCGGACGAAATCGACACGACGCCCAGCGAGGAGAAGCATGCCCCTGGGGCATCATCCACGCCGGTCTGGACGTTGCAGGACGACACTCCCGACACCACGCCACAGGAAGAATCCGCGGTGAAGACGGACGACAACAAGTCTAAGAAAAAAGGCTGGTGGCAGCGTACTTTCAGCGGGGAAGAGTAAATCACCTTTCCATGGCCGGGCCCCCCGCACCGCGCGAAGCGCGGTCGGAGGGTAAACTTCACGGCGCATAGCGCCAGCGTATGCGCGCCATCCAGGGCGACAAATGAGCTTCTTGCCGCTGCCGCTCGCTCAAGCCGTCCATACGCTGCCGCTATGGACCGTTCGACGCTCAAATCGATCCACTGGATCGATTTTGCCCGCGCCGCTACGCTGCCGCTAGTCGCCGCCGGTTGCCTCTCACTGCCTACTGCTTGGACGTGCTCGGCACGTCCAGCAAGTCCAGCATCCAGGGCAAGGCCGCCTCGCACCAGATTTGCCGCTGTGGCGGCAGCTGGCTGCGTTCCGCCAGCGCACCGATCCGGAGATTGAAGCTCCTGGGATTGTCCGCATCGGCGGAATAAAGCGGCGTGCCGCAGCGGCCGCAAAAGGCCTGCACCCGTCGATTGCCGCTCTCCGCCGTCTTGACGTAGCGCACAGGCTCACCGCGCAGCAGGATGAAGTCCTCAGCTTGGGCAGGGACCGAAGCGCGCATCGCAGCGCCGGAAAGGCGCTGGCAGTCGCCGCAATGACAGACGGTGACGCGGGCGGGATCGACTTCGCCCTCCCAGGCGATGGCTCCGCAATGACAGTTACCATGTACTTTCATCACGCGCTCCCTGCTTTGCCGCTCGCTTTAGCTCGCGGCGTTGGCTTAGCTTTTCTTGGCGAGCAAAGCGAGCCTCGAAAAGCTTGCCCTATGCGAGCGTCAGCGAGCATGCGGCCCTCAAGCCCTACGCTTACGCTCCGGGCGTTCGGCACTCAAATCGGTCCACTGGACCGATTTGCCGCTTCGCGGACGTGCCTCACGGGCCCAAATCCGCCACCGCCCCCGCGCCATGCGCACCGGGATCGGTGAGAGCGACGCAAGCGTCCTCGCCGCAAGAGATCATATTGACCGTGTCGTAAGGCGCCCTGCCGGTGCCGCGCAGATCGCCGGGCTTGCCCAAGGGACGGCCGCCCGCCGCCTCGACCACGGCATACAGTGCCGCCGCCGCGCCACTAGGGCCGCCTGCGCCAACACCGGCCAGAGCTGGCCGCCCATTTGCGGTGGCGATCACCGGCGTCAGGAAGGCGCTGGCGATGCCGGACGGTGTCGAAGGATTGGCACCCAGCACGATACCGCTGCCCGTGACCGTGTGGCCGGAACCGAAGGGTCCATTCAACGTCACCGCGCAGGCGGCCGCCTGGCCATTGGCATCCACGGCAGCAAATCCCGTGGAGCCCAGATCACCGGGTAAACTCGCAACGCCAAAACCGGCAAGCGACTGCTGCATCGCCGCCGCCATATCCGTCGCCCTGCCGCGACGTGACAAATTGTTTAGCAAGGATGCACTGAAAGCGCCGGCACCGGTGCGTGCGCCAGGCAACCAGGCGGTGAACCGGCCGGTGCCCTGCGAACGGGCGGGGCCCTGGACCGCTTGCGTTGCGGCGAGTTCATCGGCAGAGATCGCGCCGCCTTGTGCATCCGAATAGGAAACGATCTGTGCGGCAACGGCTCCCTTGTAGAACCCATCCGCGCCATTTTGCCGGATCTGGCCCAGCGTTTCGCTCAGCGGCACATTCTTGGTTTCGCTGCCGGCGGCGCGCGGCCGTCCTGCTTCATCCAAAAATTCCGCCGCCAATGCCGCATCCAGCCTCACAATATTTTGCGCCGCGGCCAGACGAACGGCGAGCGCCTGGGAAACCGGAAAACCGGTGGCGGCATAGGCTTCGCCCGGTCCCACCACCCGCTGCCAGGGCAAGGCGCCATAAAGCTTGTGGATGGTGGCAAAACCTTTGACCGCGCCGGGAAGCGCATAGGCTCCCGCCCGGCGCGGCGCCTTGGTGAGAAAATCGAACTCCGTCACCTGCCCGTTCGGGTCGCTGACCAGGCAAATGCCGCCGCCGCCCAGCCCCGCCGCGACCGGATAAGTGGCCGCAAGGGTGAAGAACATGGTGGTGACCGCGTCCACCGCATTGCCATGCAGGGACAAGGCGGCCGCGCCCGCGCGCGCCGCCAGCGGTTCATCCGCCACCGCGATGCCGGTACGGCGGGCTTCGCTTTCCTGGCTGGCGGTATAGGCGTGCGGAACATCATCGCCAAAACCCAGCGTGGCCGCGGTATGGTCGCCGAGAGAGGACATTGTCTGGCAACCGCCCAGCATCAAGACAGGGGCCGCAAACAGGGCAAGAAAGCGTCGGGATGGCATTAAAAAGGCTTAAATCCTTGAAACAAGCGTTTCCGGCGCCCCTTATGCCCCAGTAGATGCACCTTCGCCAAGCTGACTTTGAGGCCCCGATCGTTTGACCTTGCGCGGCCTTGCTTTTAGGTTCGCCGGGCCAAAGGGGCGGGATTGGGGTAACAGGCGGGGCAACAGGAGTTAAGGGCTTGTCGCTGAGAACGCCGACGCCGGCTCTGCGGAAATGGACCTTCGCCGCAGGTTTTGCCGCAGCTTTCCTGGTCACGGGATTGTCCTCGCCGGCTTTCGCGCAGCTGCGCGATACCGAAACCGAGGAGATGCTGAACAGCTATGAACGGCCGCTGGCCCGCGCCGCGGGCCTGGAGCCGGTACCGCGCGTCTGGCTGGTGGGCGACAATATCATCAATGCCTTTGCCACCTATGGCGACAATGGCGAGAACATCTTCATCTTCTCCGGCATCCTGCTCTGGCTGCAAAAGCCCAATGAGCTGATCGGGGTGATGGCGCATGAAACCGGCCATATCTCGGCCGGGCATCTGTCGCGCGGCACGTATGCAATGAAACAAGCCATGGTGCCGATGCTGCTGTCGCTGGTGGCGGGGCTGGGCGCGATGATCGCGGGGGCGGGCGAAGCCGGCATGGCGATCATGGGCATCGGCCAGGCTTATGCCATGGGCCAGATGGCGGCTTTCACCCGCGTGCAGGAATCCACCGCCGACCAGATCGCCGCCAAGCTCTTGCTTGCGACCCATCAATCGCCGATAGGCATGTATCACACCTTCCAGCGCTTCGCGAATGAAGAGGCGATGAGCGCCTACAAGATCGACAAATTCGCGGTCGACCATCCATCCGGCCAGGACCGCGTTTTCGACCTGCAGGACATGGTGGACGCTTCGCCCTATCGCGAAGTCCAGGATTCGCCGGAGTCGCTGCATACCTTCCAGATGGTGCAGGCCAAGCTGGCCGGCTTCATCCTGCCGGTGAAGGAGGCGCTGAACCGCTATCCGGAATCCGACACCAGCGAGCCGGCGCGCTATGCCCATGCCATGGTTTATATGCGCCAGCCCAACTTCCCCAAGGCCTTGGCCGCGATCAACAGCCTGATCGCGGAAGAGCCCCAAAATCCTTATTTCTATGAAGCCCGCGGCCAGATCTATATCAGCCTGGCCAAGCCTCTTCAGGCCATTCCCGATTACCAGAAATCTGTGTCTTTGCGTCCCCGCGCGCCGCAATTGCTCCTGGCGCTGGCCACCGCACAGCTGGCAACCGACGATCCGGCCATGGCGGCGCCCGCCCTGCAAAATCTCAAGACCGCCTTGCTGGTTGAGGATAACGATCCCTATACCTGGTATCAGACCGCCCAGGCCTACAGCACGCTTAAGAACGAGCCGATGGCCAACCTCGCCACCGCCGAGCTTTGGTACAATGTCGGCGACATGAAGAAGGCGCTGGTGTTCGCCACCCGTGCGCGGGGCAAGCTGCCGCAAGGCAGCGCCGACTGGCAGCACGCCAGCGACATTATCGGCGCCGCGGCACCGCTGGCGGCACGACAGCGGGGGTAAGCATGTTCCCCCTACGTGGAAACAGTCTGCGTTGCCGTCCGGCGTGGCGATCCGCCAGGGTCCATAGCGACAGCGTATGGACGGCGATGAGCGATGCGGGCACATCGGTCGAGCCTTGCGACGCCGCGGGCGACCGCCGGACGGCAACCCGAAGGGCCGTGGTCTTTTGCACCGCGAGTTCGTCGAAGGGCTGGTCCGTAGTTCCGCTACGAACTTCGCCCTTCTCCTGCCCGCGGCACAAAATCCCTACGGCGCAGACGATTCCACGTAGGGGGAACATGCTCTAATGAGACCCGCGGTGTTTGTCTCGGCCGGAGCGGTGGGCGGGGCCCTGCTCGGCGTGGCGCTTGTGTTGGTGATGGCCCGGCACGGCCTTGTTCCCATCAACGATGCCCAGATGCAGGCCTATCTGATGCG
>DATBCP010000261.1:0-6594 GCA_036270435.1 Rhizomicrobium sp.
GCGACATCAACAACGCGACCGCCGGCAACAATGCCGGCAGCGTGGATATGTCCACGCAGACGTCCACCCCGGCGTCCCCGGCTAGCCACATGTCCCAAAAGGCCCGGAGCAATGCCCATGCGGCGCAAGAAGAGACCACGCGTCAATTGAATCGGCAGCAGGCCCGATTGAACGAACAATCCACGGCCGGTGGCGCGGTGAAAATGACGCCCTCCGCCCAATAAATCGAGGCCAGCTGCCAAGAAGAAAGACCGGGCGACCTGCCCGGTCTTTTTTTGCGCCTGCATACTCTATGGTCAGTTGTTGCGGCGCGCGCTAAGACTTCCGGTAAGAATTCTCTGGCCCTCCAGCACGGATGTCCGCATGCCCCTGTATCGCGCGCCGGTCGATGATTTCCGCTTTCTGTTTCACGAGGTGCTGGAGCTGGAAAAGCAGCGTGACCTGCCGGGTTTCGCCGACCTGTCGCCCGAGCTGGTGGACGACATCCTCTCCAATGCCGGCAAGTTCTGCGAAGAGGTGCTGCAACCCCTCAACCAATCGGGCGACGAGGAAGGTTGCCGCTTCGAGAACGGCACGGTCTCGACGCCCAGGGGCTTCAAGGAGGCCTACAAGGCCTATAGCGAAGCCGGCTGGGGCGGATTGGGCGCGCCGGAAAGCGCTGGCGGCGCCGGCATGCCGCCCATCATCACCATGGCGGTGAGCGAAATGGGCATGAGCGCCAACCAGTCGCTGGCGATGTATCCCATGCTGACGGCGGGTGCCTATGGCGCGCTGCTGGCGACGGGTGCGGACTGGATGAGGCAGCATATCGTGCCGAAAATGGTCTCGGGTGAATGGGCCGGCACCATGGCCCTGACCGAACCGGGCTGCGGCACCGACCTCAGGCTGATGAAGACCAAGGCGGTGGAGCAGCCGGACGGCACCTATCGCATGAGCGGCACCAAGATCTTCATCTCCGGCGGTGACCAGGACCTGACCGACAACATCATCCATATGGTGATCGCCAAAATCCCGGACGAGAACGGCCAGATCCATGACGATCTTGCGACCGTAAATTTCTTCATGGTGCCGAAATTCCTGGTCAAGGAAGACGGACGGCTGGCGGCCCGCAATGGCGTCAACACCGGCGGCATCGAGCACAAGATGGGCATCAAGGGCCAGGCCACCTGTGTACTGAATTTCGATGACGCCATCGCCTGGCGGCTGGGGCCAAAGCCCGTGGCTCCCAAAGCCGGCGAGAAGCGCTCGTCCAGCGCCGGCATGGCGGGCATGTTCGGGATGATGAACCAGGCCCGGCTGGGCGTGGGCATCCAAGGCATCGGCGCGGGCGAAGTCGCCTGGCAGAACGGCTATGCCTATGCCCATGAGCGCCGGGTGGGCCGTGCGTTGACCGGCGCCAAGGAACCGGACAAGCCGGCCGATCTGGAGATCGTCCATCCCGATGTCAAGCGCATGCTGCTGCAAGCCCGTGCCGCCACCGAAGGCCTGCGCGCCCTGGCGGCCTGGACCACGCTGAACGTTTCCATCGCCCAGTCGTCCCGCCCCGATGCGCAGACAGCGGCTTTGTTGGAAGACCTGATGACGCCGGTGCTCAAATCCTTCGGCACCGATATGGGTTTCGAGGCAGCCAATCTGGGCATGCAATGTTATGGCGGCCATGGCTATATCCGCGACAATGGCGTGGAACAGTTCGTCCGCGATTCCCGGATCAACCAGGTTTACGAGGGCGCCAATGGCGTGCAGGCGATGGACCTGGTCGGCCGCAAGCTGGGCCGCAAGGGGGGCGCCGCGCCGATGGCACTGTTCGCGCTGCTCGGCGGCTGGATTGCGGAACATGAAAAGGACGAAGCGATGAAAGTGTTCGTCGCAGGCGTGAAGCGCGGCACCGAGGCGCTGCAGGCCTCGACCATGTGGCTGGCCGCCAATGGCCTCAAGAATCCCAACGACGCGGGGGCGGCGGCATCCGACTATCTGCGCCTGATGGGCATCACCATGCTGGCCCTGATGTGGGGCAAGATGGCCAAGGTGTCGCTGGGCAAGGACGACAAGCTCCACAAGGACAAGCTGATGTGCGCCCGCTATTGGATGGAGCGGATGGTGCCGGAATGCCCCATGCTGCTGGAGCGCATCCAGGCAGGCAGCCAAGTGGTGATGGAGCTGGAGTAGACCTATGTCCCAGCCGGGGCCTTGGGGGCACGCCCGTGGCCCACGCAAACCGTCACGGACCGGTCTTTATCTCTGGCTGGGCCTGATCGGCGGCGCGGGGCTGGCGGTCTTTCTCTTGAACCAGGCGTTTCCAAGCACGGACACGGTGCTGGGCGATCCTGCCCTGGTGCAGACCTTGGGCTTCCTGGCGCTGGCTTCCAGCGGCCTGCTCTTTGTCCGGCAATTCCATCTCAAGCAGACCGCGCGCAATGTGCTGATCTGGGTGGCGGTGGGCGGCGTCCTGATCATCGGCTTTTCCTTCCAGAACGAATTGAAGGATCTGGGCTTGCAGCTGCGTTCGGCCTTGGTACCGGGCTATCCCGTGCAAACCGGTCCGCACGAATTGACGCTATCAGAAGGCGAAGACGGCCATTTCCATGTCTATGGCACGATCAATGGAACGCGGATCGCATTCCTGGTGGATACCGGTGCCAGCGACATTGTGCTGGATCCTGCCGATGCCAGGCGGCTGGGCATCGATCTCGACACCCTGACATTCGACCGGCCCTTCGGCTCGGCCAACGGCATCGGTTATGGTGCAAAAACCGTGGTCGCAGGCCTGGTCGTGGGGCCGATCGTGTTTTCCGATGTCGAAGTCTCGATCAACAAAGCCAGGATGGGCTCGTCCCTGCTGGGCATGGCGTTTCTCAAGCGCCTCAAATCCTATAGCGTCAGCGGCGGCAAATTGATCCTCAGATGGTGAGATGATGGAAGGTGGTTGCGACTGTGGTGGTGTGCGCTATCGGATGCATGCCGATCCCATGATGGTGCATTGCTGCCATTGCCGCTGGTGCCAGCGCGAGACCGGCAGCGGCTTTGTCGTCAACGCCATTGTCGAGACCAGCAACCTGGAAGTGACCGGCGAGACGGTGATGGTGGACACGCCTTCTGCCAGCGGCAATGGCCAGAAGATCGCACGCTGCCCCAAATGCCATGTCGCCTTGTGGAGTCACTATTCCCGGCGCGGCACGGCACTGGCCTTTGTGCGGGCGGGGACCTTGGATGATCCCTCCGCCGTCACGCCGGACGTGCATATCTATACCTCGACCAAGCTGCCCTGGGTGCGGCTGCCGGAAAGCGCGAAGGTCTTCCGCGAATTCTACGAGGTGCCCCAGGTCTGGCCCGCCGAAGCCCTGGCGCGGGCGCGGGCGGCGAAGGAAGTTTGATTGCGACTACGCCCGCAGCCGATTGGCAGCGGCAGGCACGGCGGCGGAAGCGATGCTGCGGAATTGCGCCTCTTCGCCCGGCGCGAAGCCGCGCTTGGGCAGGCGCATATAGAGCTGGTTGAATTTCATCAGAAAAGCGGCAGAATTTTCAATCAGCAGGTTGGCGTCGGACCAGCGGGCGCCATAGCTAAAGCCGTCCTTCTGCATGGTGATGCCGTCGGCGGTGATGGTGGCGCGGATCTGGCGGGGCTTGGACAGGCGCCGCCAGGCCAAAACCGCCATGATCAGGGCAATGAGATGGATGACCGCCAGCCCGACCAGGAAGATGGTCACATAGCGGCCGGCATTGTGCGCCAGGTCGCTGAGTGAATCCGTCAAGGGCGCGCCATTCATCAGGGTGGCGACCACCAATCCGCCCGCCATGAAGACCGCCAGAATGAGCCCCCGGCGCAACAGATGATGGCGCAGCACGAAGAACTGCAATGCGATCGTGTCGCTGAGGCGGTGATCGGTGCGGAATTCGATCGCTGTCACGTCCGGCATAGGCGTCCTTGGCACGACTCCGGCATCAGCATATCCAGGGCCATTGCGCAGCAAAAGCCGACCTAAGGTTTGGCCAGTTTCGCCAACTGAGTCAGCAGCGCCTTGGCGCCATGTAGCCGGTCTTCCGGCGTTGGCCAGTCACGGGTCACGACCACCTTCTGGTCAGGCCGTACCTTCATGGTGCCGCTGTGCTGGCTGATGAATTGGACCAGCGCCACGGGATTGGCAAATTGGTTTCCGCGGAAGGCGATGGTGCCACCCTTGGGTCCGGCATCGATCTTTTCAACCCCCGCCTGCTTGGCCAGCTGCTTGATGGTGACGATCTCGAACAGGTGCTTCACTTCGTCCGGCAGCTGCCCAAACCGGTCGATCAGTTCGGCGGCGAAGCGGTCGATATCTTCCCGCGTCTCGATGCCGGCCAGCCGCCGGTAGAGCGACATGCGGACATTGAGGTCGGCGACATAATCCTCCGGGATCAGCACCGAGGCGCCCAGATTGATGGCGGGCGACCACTGATCCTGGGCTTGCGCTTCCCCGCCCTGTTTCAAGCCCGATACGGCCTCTTCCAGCATCTCCTGATAGAGTTCGATGCCCACCTCGCGGACATGGCCCGACTGTTCCTCGCCCAACAGGTTGCCCGCGCCGCGAATGTCCATGTCGTGGCTGGCCACCGAAAAGCCCGCGCCCAACTGGTCCAGGGACTGCAGCACTTCCAACCGCCGGGTCGCAGTCTCGGTCAGCTTCTTGTCTGGCGGCGTGGTCAGATAGGCGTAAGCGCGCTGCTTGGAACGGCCGATGCGCCCGCGCAATTGATAAAGCTGCGACAGACCGAACATGTCGGCGCGCTGGATGATCAAGGTATTGGCGGTGGGGATGTCCAGGCCCGACTCCACGATGTTGGTGGAGACCAGCACGTCGATCTTGCGCTCATAAAAGGCGGTCATGACGTCTTCCAGCACCTTGGGCGACATCTGGCCATGCGCCACCGCCGATTTCACTTCCGGCACCACGCTTTTCAGGAATTCCGCCACCTCGCGCAGGTCAAAGATGCGCGGCGCGACAAAGAAGCTTTGGCCGCCGCGATAATGCTCGCGCAGCAGCGCTTCGCGCACCACCAGGGGATCGAAGGGCGTCACGAAGGTGCGCACCGCCAGCCGGTCGATCGGCGGTGTGGTGATCAAGGACAGGTCGCGCACGCCGGACAGCGCCAATTGCAAGGTGCGCGGAATCGGCGTCGCGGTCAGGGTCAGGACATGGACATCGGCCTTGAGGTTCTTCAACCGCTCCTTATGCACCACGCCGAAATGCTGCTCTTCGTCGACAATGACCAGACCCAGGCGCTTGAACGTGACGCTTTCGGCCAACAGCGCATGGGTGCCGACCACAATGTCCACCGTGCCGTCCGCCAGCGCCGCCTTGGTTTCCTTGGCCTCCTTGGCATCCACGAAACGCGACAGTTGCCGCACTTTGAGCGGGAAGCCGGCGAAGCGTTCGGCGAAGCCGCGATAATGCTGGCGCGCCAGCAAGGTGGTGGGCACCACCACCGCCACCTGTTCACCGGCCATGGCGGCGACAAAGGCGGCGCGCATCGCCACTTCGGTCTTGCCGAAGCCGACATCGCCGCAGACCAGCCGGTCCATCGGCCGGCCCGCCGCCAGGTCGCCAACCACCTCGCCGATGGCTTTGTCCTGGTCTTCCGTTTCCTGATAGGGAAAACGGGCGGCGAATTCGTCATACAACCCGCTGGGCGGTTCGACCGGTGGGAGCGACTTAAGCTGGCGGGCGGCGGCGATCTTGATCAGTTCGGCGGCGATGGCACGCACCCGCTCCTTCATCTTGGCTTTGCGCTGCTGCCAGCCGGCGCCGCCCAAACGGTCGAGCTGCGCGCCTTCGTCCGAACCGTAGCGGGTCAGGAGCTCGATATTCTCCACCGGCAGGAACAGCTTGCCGCCGTCATATTGCAGCTCCAGGCAATCATGCGGCGCGCCCAAGGCGTCGATGGCTTTCAGCCCGGCATAACGCCCCACGCCATGCTCGATATGGGTGACCAGGTCACCGGGCGTGAGCGACGAGGCTTCGGCGATGAAATTCTGCGCCCGGCGCGCACGGCTCTGGGCGCGCACCATGCGGTCGCCCAAGACATCCTGTTCCGACAGGATGGCGAAATCGGGGGCCTCAAATCCCCGTTCAATGCCCAGACACGAAATGCCGAAGGCCGATGCATCCAGCTTCAACGCTTCCGGCCAATCCTTCACTTTGCGGATCGGGGTCACGCCGTGATCGGACATGACGCCGCCCATGCGCTCGACCGAACCATCGGTCCAGCTGGCCACCAGCACGCGCTTGCCCGCCGCCTGCAGGGCTTTCAGGTGATCGGCGGCAGCCTGGAAAACGTTGAGATTTCCGCCCTGACTATTTTTCTGGCGTTCGGGCGCAAAATCGCGGCCCTGGCGGCCGCCGGCATCGACGCTATTGGTGGATTCCGGCGCCTGGAACGGCGTTAAATCGCGCACAATGTTGCGTGCCAACGCGGCCTTCCAACCGGCGTCGGTGAGATACAGCGCGTCAGGTTTCAGCGGCTTGTACGGCGGCCCCTTGACGCTACTCTGGCTCCGGCTCTCGCCTACGCTCCTATTTTTGTCGTCTTTCTGATGACGGAATTGTTCGCGGGTCTCGTAAT
>DATBCP010000262.1:0-6586 GCA_036270435.1 Rhizomicrobium sp.
CCATTGTCCAGGCTCTCCAACTGCGCCAGTTCGTCGAGGTGCTCCAGGATCAGGTCGCCGATCTTGTGCACGATCCGGCCGCGCGCGGACGGGCTCATGCAGCCCCAGGGGCCCTGTTCCAAGGCCCGGTGCGCCGCCCGTACGGCCTCGTCAATGTCGGCGGCATCGCCTTCGGCCACCGTGGCCAGCGGCATTTCATTGGAAGGGTCCAGGACATCGATCACCTTGCCGGATTTGGCTTGCACCCATTTGCCGTCGATCAGCATGGGGCGCGGCTGTGACAGCCAGCTCCGCAAGGATTGCGGTACACGCTCGAGATTTGCGCTCATGGTGGTGTGGATGTTCATGCTCGTCTCCCTGAATTTTGTTTTTGCCCGACCGAGACTGCTGCCCGAAAATGGGCAAATGCCATGAGGGTGACGCTAGCAGAACGGGGGGAAATACCGAATCACAATTCGCGGGAACCGGTGTTTTCGCTGGTATTGTTGCGCTGCGAAATCCGTCACTGACACGTCATGTTTTGCCCAAGGCCGGTCCGGAGTGAAGAGAGGCCCGGTCTTCATGGGATGTTGGCGCAGGCGCCAATCCTGTGTAGCCTTCCCGCACACAGAGGAGGGTGCTGCCCTCCCGGCGGCTTGGGGAGAAGTCCATGAGAAAGCTTATCGTTTCCCGTAAATTCCTGACCGGCGCGGCTTGTGCCGCGCTTGTTGCCGGATTGGCGGCTGCGCCAGTCATTCCGGTTCACGGTGGCGCCGCCTACGCGCAAGGCGCCGGCGATGTGATGGTGCCCAAGTTCGAGGTGGATCCCTTCTGGCCCAAGCCGTTGCCCAACCATTGGGTGCTGGCCATGACCATCGGCCTGTCGATGGATGCCAAGGACAATGTGTGGATCGTCCACCGGCCGCAGACCCTGGAGCAGAAGGAATCCTACGCCACGCGCAACGAGGCCGACTGCTGCACCGCGGCGCCGGACGTGTTGGAGTTCGATCCCGCCGGAAATCTGATCCGCCATTGGGGCCGGGACCAGGTCAAGGGCGATGGCCACGACTGGCCCAGTTCCAATCACGGCATCACCGTGGGGCCGGACGGCAATATCTGGCTGGGCGGCAATGGTTCCTATCAGCCCGGGGCGGCGCCCGGCAGCGCGGAACAGTTTGCGCCCCGCCCGAACGCGCCGGCGCCCGCTCCCTTCCGCGAAGGCGGCGGCGAGGTTGGCATCTACCACGACAGCTTCATCCTGAAGTTCTCGCCCGACGGCAAGTATCTGGGCCAGATCGGCAAGGCCAACGGCAGCAAGGGCAGCCTGGACACCGACAATGTGCGCGGCGTGGCCCAGATCCGTTTCCTGCCCAACAACGAGATGGTGCTGGCCGACGGTTACGGCAACAAGCGTATTTCGGTGTGGGATGCCACGACCATGAAGTTCAAGCGGATGTGGGGCGCCTATGGCAAGAAGCCCGACGACACGCCGATCCCGCACTATGATGTGAACTCGCCGCAATTCGGCAATCCGGTGCATTGCGCCCAGCCCTCCAATGACGGGCTGATCTATGTCTGCGACCGCACCAACAACCGCATCCAGGTGTTCAAGACCGACGGCACCTATGTGCAGCAATATGTGGTCAAGCCCGGCACCAAGGGTGATGGTTCGGTGTGGGAGATCGCCTTCTCCCGCGATCCGGAACAGAAGTTCATGTACATCTCGGACGGCGCCAACGAGAATATCCATGTCTTCGACCGCAAGACCATGAAGGAACTGTATTGGTTCGGCGGTGGCGGAAGGCAGCCCGGACAATTCTATGCGGTGCACAGCATCGTCACGGATTCCAAAGGCGACATCTACACCACCGAAACCTATCGCGGTCAGCGGGTGCAGAAGTTCGTCTACAAGGGCATGGTGCCTCTCAGCTCGCTGCTGAAGCAGAAGGTTGTGGGGGGCAGTCTCATCAATCCGTAAGGATGAGATGATGTTGAAGTGGATTGGAACGGCAATGGTTCTCGTTGCGGCCGCCGCCGCGGCGGGTGCGGTTCTTGTGGCCCAGGCCACGCCAGAGCCGGCAAAGCCGGTTCTGGCTTCCCGCGAGGTGCCAAAGGGCGACAAGCCCTTTGCGCCGATCTGCAAATCCAATGGTGTGATTGAGGGCCGCCCCGATCCGGCCTGGGTCGGGGCGAGCTTTGCCAATGATCATTGCCAGGCGCCGCGCATGCCGGCGCCCGTCGATGGCGTCACCGCCAGCCGCGAACAGGTGGTCGCGAGCATGACGGCGGAAAAGAACTATGCCGCCGCCGCCGGCGAATTCGAACGATGCGTGCAGGACTTTGTCGGCGCCCGCAAGGCAGAGGCTGTCAAGAGCGGTCAGTCCATCGATACGCCGCTCGTCGTCATCGAAAATCACCGGATCGCCGCCAGCCAGCGCAACACGCAATTGGTTGCCGCCCGGGTGAGGGCCACCATCGTCAGCTTCAACGAATATGGCAGTGATTGTGGCGGCTAGATCGGCTAGCCTATGGTCCAGGCGCGAAAAAACCAATTAGGTTCCATGTCCAAATCCAAAGCCCCGGCCAAGGCGGGAAATTCTTTCGAACCAGATGTCGTCATCGTGGGTTCAGGCGCGGCCGGCGGCATGGCCGCCTATGTCTTGACCCGTGCCGGCATCAAGACCCTGATCCTGGAAGCCGGCCGCGACTACGATCCGGTCACGGAGTCGGCCATGTTCAAGTGGAACCATGAGGCGCCTCTGCGTGCCGCTTCCACGCCGGAAAAGCATTTCGGTTTTTACGATGCCACCGCCAATGGGGGCTGGGACGTGCCGGGCGAGCCTTATACCAACGCGCCGGGATCGGTGTTTCGCTGGTGGCGTTCGCGCATGCTGGGCGGGCGCACCAATCATTGGGGCCGGCATGTGCCGCGCTTTGGGCCCTACGACTTCAAGTCCCACAGCCGCGACGGGCTGGGCATGGACTGGCCGATCTCTTATGGCGATGTCGCGCCTTATTACGACCGCACCGAAAAGCTGATTGGCGTCTATGGCACCAATGCGGGGCTGGAGAATCATCCCGATTCCTCGCCGGGCATTTTGCATACCCCGCCCAAGCCGCGCGTCACCGAACTGGCGATCAAGGCGGGCGCCAATGCCCTGGGAATTCCCTGTGTGCCGGCGCGTTATGCGGTCCTCACCAAGCCGATTGATCACCCCCATGCGCCCCGCCAGGCCTGTTTCTACGCCACCCCTTGCGGCCGTGGCTGCGCCATCGGCGCGGCGTTCCAGTCCACCACCTCGCTGCTGCCCATGGCGATGGGCACCGGCAAGGCGCGCATCATCACGAATGCCATGGTGTCGCGCATCGTCACAAGCGCCGACGGCAAGGCCAAGGGCGTGGAATATACGGCCGCAGACGGCGGTCGCCATTTCATCAAGGCGCGTGCGGTGGTGCTGGCGGCCAGCGCCTGTGAAAGCGCGCGGCTGCTGCTGAATTCCAAAGACGGCGGCTTGGCCAATTCCAGCGGCCAGGTCGGCCGCAATCTGGTCGACACCACCGGCACCAATGTCGCCGGCCATATTCCGGCGCTGGAAAACCGTCCCCGCTACAATGAGGACGGGGCGGAGATGGCGCATCTCTACATTCCTTGGTGGCTGTACAAGGAACAGGCGGCGGGCAAGCTCGATTTCCCGCGCGGCTATCACTATGAGCTGGGGGGCCGGTTTGGCGAGCCCGGTGCGGGCCTGGGACTGGGCGGCAATGAAGACGGCTATGGCCTGCCGCTCAAGGAGGATGCGCGGCGCTACTACGGCGCACAACTCACCTTCACGGTGCGCGGCGAGATGATCCCCAATGCGGACTCCTATTGCGAGCTGGACCCGCAGGTGAAGGACAAGTTCGGCATTCCGGTGCTGCGCTTCCATTGGAAATGGTCGGACCATGAATACCGCCAGATCGCCCACGGCATGCAGACGGCCAAGGACATTATCGAACGGTTGGGCGGCAAGGTGGTCGGTCCGCTGCCGCCGCCGGAACAGGCGATAGCGGTGGGCGGCTGGATCATCCATGAAGTCGGCACCACACGGATGGGGACCAGCGCCTCGGATTCGGTAACGGATGGCTTTGGCCGCACCTGGGACGTGGACAATCTGGTGGTGGTGGATGGCGGGGTCTTCACTTCCAACGCGCACAAGAATCCGACCCTGACCATCATGGCGCTGGCCTGGCGCAGCATGGACCATCTGGCGGATCGCATGCGCCAAGGAGAGATATGAAGTGCGAAATATGAGCACCATCTCCCGCCGCGAAACCGTGGCCTGGATGGGCGCGGCTCTCGCCAGTCCTTGGGTCGTCAGCCCCGGCGAACCCGCTTTCGCACAAGGCGATACCGGCCTGTGGAAAGAGGTGGATGTCGCGCCCATCACGGCGCCGGGCTATGGCACCGATCCCAATCTGCTCAAGCCCGGCGTGCCCTGGCCGCTGACCTTGAGCGCCGACCAGCGGGCCAGTTTGCGCATCGCCGCCGATTTGATGCTGCCCGCCGACGACCGCTCGCCATCGGCTGGCGCGCTGGGTCTCGATGCCTTCATCGATGAATGGGTGAGCGCGCCCTATCCCGACCAGCAGCGCGACCGCAGGCTGATCCTGTCCGGGCTTCAATGGTTGGATGCGGAAAGCAACGCCCGCTTCGGCCATGGCTTCGCCGCGGCCAGCGACAGCGAGCGGCGGGCCATCTTCGATCAGATAGCCTTCAAGGCAAAGGTTCAACCCGGCTATGGCCGTCCCGCCTTTTTCTTCTCGCGCCTGCGCGGGCTGATGCTGGGCGGGTTCTATTCGCGGCCCGAAGGCATGAAGGACATAGGCTATATCGGCAATACCCCCGCGACCAGCTTTGTCGGTCCGACAGACGAAGCCATGGCGCATCTGAATGCCGCGCTGGCCAAGCTGGACATCAAGACCGTCTGACGTTCGGCAGAAATCGCGAATTACGTTCTTTGCGCCTCCTGAAGCAAGGCGCGGATATAGCCATAGGCAAAAGCAAAGGATTGGTCCTGGATCGACGTCACGGCCTCAGGCGTGCGATTTGTGGTATCGATCGCCGGAATGTGGTCCGGCATCAACATCCCATCGTAACCCACATCCCGATAGGCCCGCACGGCGGCGCCAAGATCTATGTCGCCGTCATCGGGAAAACATTCGGCGATGAAGTCATCCCTGTGACCCTTGATATTCCGAAAGTGGACATTGAAGATCTTACGTCTTTCGCCGAAATAGCGGATGACGGATGCCAGGTCGCGGCGTGGATTTTCCAGGTTTTCACAAATCGTTCCCTGGCAGAAATTGAGGCCGTGATAGGGGCTTTCCCGGATCGCGACAAAGCGTTTCAGTCCCTCGACAGTCCCGAGCACATTGGGAATGCCGGCCAAACCGGCCGGCGGGAGACCCGGATCATGGGGATGTTGTGCCAGCTTGACCCTATATTGGTTGGCCACCGGCACCACGCGGTCCAGGAAATAGGTGATTCTTTCCCAGAATGTGTCGCTGTCGAAATGCGTGAAACCCTGCCGGATTTCAGCAAGTTCGGCGGCGTCGCGGGCCGGCAGCAACCTGTCGCCATCGGAAGCCTGTAACGCTGTGATATTCCAGCGGTTGTAAGTGGTGTCGCCGCGCCCGGACGTGCGACCCATGCGCAGGATCGGCAGCACGGACAGATAATATTTGATCGCCGGGATTCCCGCTGCCGCGCAATTCTCGATCGTCTTCTGGAAGTCCTCGATCTCCCGGTCGCGCTCGGGTCCGCCACGCATGATGGCGGAGCCGGCGCCCCGGCCGATGTCGGAATCCGTCATATCGATGCTGATGCCGTATTTTTCACCCAGGTTCGTCACCGCCCGGAGCTCATCGACGGTAGGATAGCGGCGTCCCGGCTCCGCGATCTTGGTCCAGCCGCAGACATTGCGGACGCCGTAGCGCTGAAATCTTTGGAAGTTCTCCGCGGAGGTGGGTTCCTGCGTGCCCAATTTCATCAGCACCGGCTTGTGTGCGGGCCGCCCGTGCGCTGCTGCTGCCGCGGCGGGCAGGGTTGACAGAATGGTCCGGCCGGCGACCGCGGCGCCGGTCGAATGGAGAACATCTCGACGCGTAACCGGCATGGTTTTCCTCCCTCGGCTTGATGATCTCCAACAGGCTGGGCTTTTGCCGTAACGGATCGTCTAAGGCAGCCGCCGGATCCAGATATTGCGGAAGGAAACATGGCTGTCGGGATTGCCATGATCCTGCAGCGCCAGCGGCAGCTCCGCCGCATGCGGCGAATAGACGCCCACCTTGCCATGCACCGTCGCGCCGATCAGGGCGGTGTTGTCCTGCACCAGCACGCCGTTCAGCTTCACCGTCATGCGCGCCGGGGCCGTGACGGTGTTGCCGGCGAAATGCGGGGCATGGAAAACGATGTCGTAGCATTGCCACACGCCCGCGGGACGCGCGGCATTCACCAGCGGCGGGAATTGGGAATAGATGCTGCCCACCATGCCGTCGGGGTAGGTCTCGTTCTTGTCATTGTCCAGGATCTGCACTTCGTACAGGCCCATGGGAAAGACGCCGCTAT
>DATBCP010000263.1:0-4699 GCA_036270435.1 Rhizomicrobium sp.
CAAGCTGGGCCTGACCGGCACCAAGCTGGGCTGCGACCATTCGGAATGCGGCGCCTGCACGGTGATGGTCGACGACGTGGCGACCTATTCCTGCTCGACCCTGACCCACAGTGTCCGTGGCCGCAAGATCACCACCATCGAAGGCGTCGAAGGCCCCAATGGCGAATTGCACAAGGTGCAAAAGGCCATGATCAAGGAACTGGGACCGCAATGCGGCTTCTGCACCTCCGGCCAGGTCGTGGCGGCGGTGGCGCTATTGAAACAGAATCCCACGCCGACCGTCGACGAAGCGCGGCGCGGCATGTCGGGCAATATGTGCCGCTGCGGCGCCTATGACCATTATCTCAAAGCTGTCATGACCGCATCGCGGGAGGCCTGAACCATGGCATACAATCTGATCGGCAAAGACTTCACGCCCATGGACGTCGAGGCCAAGGTCACGGGCCGGGCCAAATACGCGGAAGATTTCCGCGCCGACAATATGGTGTTCTGCAAAACCCTCACCAGCCCCATCCCGCACGCCAAGATCAAAAGCATCGACACCTCCGAGGCCGTCAAGATGCCGGGCGTGATCGGCATCTTGACCGCCGACGACGTTCCTCAATTCCCGCCGCCTGCCTTGCCGATCCTGGCCAAGGACGAGGTCTATTATGTCGGCGACCCCATCCTGGCGGTCGCGGCGGACAATGAAGAGACCGCCGCCAATGCGATCGAAGCGATCAAGATAGATTTCGAGCAATTGCCGCATGTGGTGGATCCCCTGGAAAGTCTGTTCCCGGGCGGCCCCAATGCGCGTACCGCCGGCAATGTCGCGGCGGGCCAGATCAAGCTGCAGACCGTCAAATGGGAAGCAGCCGATTTCGCGTCTGCCGGCGACAGCAAGATGCCGATGGGTCGGGCCGCGGAAGAATGGAGCTATGGCGATGTCGATGCCGGCTTCAAGAACGCCAAGGTGACGGTCGAGGAGACCTTCGTTACCGGCACTTATTCCCACAACTGCATGGAGACCCGCACCGCGTTCGCCTATTGGCAAGGCGGCAAATGCTTCCTGCATGGCTCCAACCAAAGCCATACCGCGGCCATCGCCAACATCTCCCGCTATATCGGTATCCCGCCGGAAAACCTGGTGCTGATCGCGGAATATTGCGGCGGCGGTTTCGGCAGCAAGATTCCCGGCTATCCCAACATGGCCATCGCCGCCTTGATGTCCAAGAAGATCAACCGGCCGGTGATGCATCGCATCAGCCGCACCGACGAATACGGCATCGGCGCCGCCAGGCCCGGTTTCCAGGGTTACATCAAGATGGGCTTCGCGGCCTCCGGCAAACTGCTCGCCGCCGACATGTACTTGGTGCAGGAGAGCGGACCCCATGCCACCGCCGGCGATTTCCGTGCCGCCGGCAACGCGCTCACCATGATGTACCAGCCGGAGGCCTGCAAATTCCGCAGCGTCCCGGTGCTGACCAACACCGTGCCGGTGGGCGCCCATCGTGGGCCGGGCGAAAACCAGTTCGCCGCCCTGGTCGAACCTATGTTCGACAAGGCGGCACGCCAGCTCAACATCGACCGGATCGCCATCCGCCGCATCAATGCGCCGGACAATAATGGCAAGATCGGCAAGGAACGCGGCCCGCTGACCAGCGCCTTCCAGAAAGAGGCATTGGACAAGGCTGCGCTGATGTTCAAATGGAGCGACCGCAAGAAACTGTCAGGCCAAAAGTCCGGCACCAAGGTGACGGGCATCGGCATCGGCCAGGGTTACCACTCGGCGGGCACCAATGGCTTTGACGGCCTGCTCAGGATCACGTCGGACGGCAAGCTTCACGTCCATACCGGCGTGGGCAATCTCGGTACCTATTCGCATTCCGCCACGGCGCGCGTTGCCGCCGATCTGCTCAATGTCGATTGGGACAATGCCATCATCGAGCGGGGCGACACTCGCAAGGGCCTGCCTTTCAACTCGCCCCAGGCCGGCAGCCTCACCGCCTCCACCCAATCGCGCACCATGTATGCGGCTGCGATGGACATGAAGGCCAAGCTGACCGACATCGCCGCCCAGATGAAAGGCGGCAAAGCCGAGGAGTATGAGCTGGGCAAGGAGAAAGTCGTTCACAAGAGCGACGCCTCCAAGTCGGTCACCTATGCGGAGGCCGCCAAAAAGGCCATCGAGCTGGGCGGCAAGTATAGCGGCAAGGAAACTTCCGACGATCTCAACCCCATCACCAAGGCTTCGGTGGCGATGATCGCGGGCTCCGGCCTGATCGCCGCGGCCAAGGACAATGCGCCTCGCGTCGGCGTGACTCCGGGTCTTTCCGTCTCCATGGCCGAGATCGAACTCGATACCGAAACCGGGAAGTTCGAGATCAAGGACATGATCTGTGTCGCCGATTGCGGCACCGTGCTGCATCCGTTGGGCCTGGGCCACCAGATTTCAGGCGGCAATGTGATGGGCATCGGAATGGTGATGGAACGCCATATCTACGATCCCAAGCTGGGCATTCCCGCTTCGGTCGGCTTCCACCAGGGCAAGCTGCCCACCTATCTGGATGTCCCCGTGGAAGTCGGTTGGGGCGCGGTCGAGAAACCGGATCCGCAAAATCCCATCGGCGTCAAAGGTGTCGGCGAACCTGTGCTGGGTTCGGGTGCGTCCGCCATCACATCGGCGATCGCCGATGCCTTGGGCGGCCACCTGTTCAACCGCACACCGGTGACGCCCGACATGATCATCAATCATCTGGCGGGGCGGCCTCCGGCGCATAAGCCCTTGCAGGTCAACACGGTCTGAGGGGAAAAGCCATGATCGTCAAAGATATGATGCCCCAGTTCGATCTGTTCCAGCCCGCCACGCTGAAGGACGCGCTGGGCCTTTTGGACAGTTACGGCAAGGACGCCTGGAAGATGGCGGGCGGCTACGACAGCCTGGTCTGGTTCAAGGAACGCATCAAGCGTCCCAAGGCGGTGGTCGATCTCAGCGGCATCCCGGAGATGCACGGGATCAAGGAAACCCCCGACGGCGTGGAGATCGGCGCCCTGACCAGCCTGACGGAGGTGGAGCGCAATCCCATCATCAAGGCCAAGTACCGGTTGTTGTCGGATGCCGTGGCCAAGGTTGCCAGTCCGCAGATCCGCAATGCCGGCACCATCGGCGGCAACGCCTCGCAGGATGCGCGCTGCCTTTATTACCGCTACGGCCTGCCCTGCTACCGGGCCGGCGGCAATACCTGCTTCGCCGACACGCCGGAAGGGATCAATCGCGAGCACGCTTTGTTTGAATCCGACCGCTGCGTCGCGGTGTCGCCTTCGGATGGCGCCCCGGCCCTCGTCGCGCTGGACGCCAAATTCGTGCTGCAAAGCTCCGGCGGGCAGCGCGTGATCGGAACCGACGAATTCTTCATCGGACCCAAGGTCGATATCACCCACCTCACCTCGACCAAGCCGGAAGAAATCCTCACCGCGATCCGGTTGCCTAAGACCTGGGCCAATGCCAACTTCTATTTCGAAAAGGTGGCCGACCGGAACACTTGGGACTTCCCATTGGTCAATGTCGCGGCCGCCATGCGGGTACAGAATGGCGTGGTGCAGGACTCGCGGATTGCCTGTGGCGGCGTCAGCGCGGTGCCGCGGCGCCTCACCCAGGTGGAGCAGATCCTCAAGGGCCAGCCGGTCAACGAACAGACCGCCAAAATCGCCGGCCAGTCCGCTTCCCGCGGGGCGCGGCCCTTGAACTATAACGGGTTCAAGATTCCGCTGATGGAAAACCTGGTGATGCGCGCGGTCCGGGACGCCAAAGCGTAACAACCATGTCCTTGTTTCGCTATGCCAGTTCCATTTACGGCGGCAATGACATGCTGATCGGCGCGAATTATGGGCTATTGCCCTTGTTCACGCTGGCCGGGGTCGTTTTCATCATCGGCCATGCCGTTTTCAAGGCCGTTGTCAAATAAGCCAAAGTGCCGCAAGCATCATGATCACGGAGTAAGAGATGACGTCAGGTTCGACGGTGCCGGACCGCATCCAGCGGCATAAGTCCATTGACCGCGCCTATCATTGGATCATGGCGATAGCGGTGCTGATCCTGCTGGTGACCGCTTTCCTGCCCATCCTGGGGGTCAAGTTCGAATGGGTGGGCATTCACTGGGTGACCGGCCTGGTGCTCACCGCCATTGTGCTGTTCCACATCATCCGCGCCACCTTCTGGCAAGACTTCTGGTCCATGATGATCGATGGCACCGATCTCAAGGCCCCTTTTGCCAAGCCCGGCAAGTACAGCCTGGCGCAGAAACTGTACCACCTGGCGATTGCCGTCCTGATCCTGGCGGTCATCGTCACCGGCCTGCTGATGTGGCGCAAGGTGGACACGCCCTTCTGGCAGCGCGATCCCTACTGGCTCTCCACCCAGAGCTGGGGCATCGTCTACGCCATCCATGGGATTGTCGCGATGGCGCTGGTGACCATGGTGATCATCCATGTCTATTTCGCGCTGCGCCCTGATGAATGGCACCTGACGCGCTCCATGCTGCGGGGCTGGATCTCGCGCAAGGAATACCAGGACCATTTTGACGCCCGACGCTGGACGGGCAAGGATTAGGCCAACCGTCCTTGCGTGCCATCCCGCTTTCATCGAGAAGGACAAACCCATGACTCTGGGCGAAGCCATTGACGCCGTCGAAGAAACCTATGAGTTCATGCTGGCCTATGC
>DATBCP010000264.1:0-1554 GCA_036270435.1 Rhizomicrobium sp.
CACCCCTCAGACGTCATCGCCCGCGGATGCGGGCGATCCAATTTTTTTGGTTTTTGAACAATTGGATCACCCGGACCTCGCTGTATCGCTCGGCCGGGTGATGACGGCTCAGGACTTCGCGTCCGCCTTGCGCTTGGTGAAGTCCTTCATGAAGGCTTCCAGCGTATCCAACGAGGCAATCCGGGCGGCGGCATCGCGGAAGGCCAGTCCATGCTGGTCGATATCCGCCGACAGAACCTGGAACAGGTTGGCGTCCGGTGTGCCTTTCATCTTGGCGGCGAAATGATCGCGCACCCGCGCCAGGCTGGGCTCGTCATTGGCCAGTGAATAAGCGACCGCCGCGCGCAGCAGCTGGCTGCGTTCGATGTCGGTCAGCGGGCCGACATCGCTCCAGCGATTGCCCAGCAGTTCCTCGGACTTCTGGCCGGCCAGCCCCCAGTTGCCGCTTTCCCAATAAATATCGGCACGCAGCCGCTTGGTGTCGTCGGACGGATCGGTCGCGATCAAGTCCAGCGCATTGTCCCATTGCTTCAGGGCGGCGAAGGCGCGCGCCTCCAACAGCATGCGCTCGTGCATTTCCTGGTCCGGCAGGCCGGAAATCTGGGAGTCGCGAATGGTGGCCACGGCTTTGTCGGCTTTATGGTCCATCAGATAGACGGCGGCGAGCCGGGTGGCGACTTGTGCTTTGGCAATGCCATCCAACCGTTTGTCCACCTGATAGGCCAGGAGATTGGCCGCCGGCCCCAACAGATCCACCGCTACCAGACGGTCGGACATGCGACGGATCATCTCGTCGCCATCCGGTCCGATCGGCGTCAGGTCGAGATTGTCATAGAACAGTGCCAGTGCATCCACCGGCTTCATCTTGTCGGCCCCGCCCTTGAGGAACAGGTTGACAAAGGCGCCGCGCATATCGTCCTGGGCGATACGGCCCGCATCCTCGCCCTGGAAGCTCTGGTTCGCCACCCGCAGGATTTTCAGGCCCTCGCGCCATTTGCCGCCGCCGAAATAGAGCGAGGCCAGCTTGCGCAAGGTTTTCAGTTCCAGCCCGTCGCCGCGCCAGCGGAAACGCAATCTTTCCAGCTGCTCTATCGCCTGGGGCGTGGTGATCGCGCCTGCGTTCAGCGCCGCTGTCGTGTGATAGAAGATCGCGCGCGAGGCCAATTCCTCATCGCCGCCCTTTTCCACCGTGGCAAAATGCCTGGAGGCGGCGGCATAGCGGTTCTCGCCGGCCAGCACCCGCGCGCTCGCCAGTTCGGCGGCCAGGCTCTGTTTCACGTCCAGTTCCAACGGCATGCGATGCAGCGCCGCATCGGCCAGGTCCAAGCGGCCCAGGCCCAAGGCCGCGTCGGCATCGGCCAGTACCGCATTTGCCTGCCAGCTTATGGAATAGCGGCGCATCACCGGGCCGGCCTGCTCCAGATGCGCATGCGCATCCTTCCAATTTTCCATCCGCGCTTCGACAAGTCCGCGCCACAAGGCGGCATGGCGGTCGGCGTCAAAGCCCGGACCGGTGAGATCGTTGCGGGCGTCGCGATAGCGGCCCATCATATA
>DATBCP010000265.1:0-10764 GCA_036270435.1 Rhizomicrobium sp.
GTGTTCGTGACCCTTTCCTGGTCAGCACTTTGCGATCCGCTGGCCGGCTGGATCTATCAGACCGAGCTCGTGCAGAACCTCCTCCCACGATCCTACTTCCTGTACGGGACGATTGGAGCGATGTTCCTTTTCATACTGTCATTCTGTAAGCCGTTCGCCGGGGAATATCTGTGGCTCTACCTGCTTGGGACCGCGATGCTTTTCCGGTTTGCTTATTCATTGATCGACGTTCCTCACAATTCCCTGCTAGGTCGCGTGCAGGAACAGGGGCAATCGGTGGCTAAACTGGGCGCCATGCGCCTCGGCGCGACCATCGCGGGCACTCTTGCCGTGATCGGGGCAGCTCAGTTCGCCATAAGCGGAGCCGCATGGCATTTCGCCGCCTTTGCTATCGCGGCGGGGATTGCCGGGGCAATCTTGTTCATTCGCTTTTTTCCATTTTCTACATTGCCCAGCTCGCAAGCTACGGCAAACCACGCGAAATTCGTGCCACCTGCAACCACTAGCAAAGCCCTTACGGCCAGTGCGGCTCTCTTCATCAGCGCGATCTCAGCCACCGTCGTAAACGGCATGTTTTCAAAAGACATCGTCTATATCGCCAAATATGTCTTGAGCGACCCTGCCTGGACCATCACGGGACTGACGCTTTTCACTGCAGGCAAGATCGCCGGCGTTCCCTGCTGGGTCTGGTTTTCGGAGCAAAAAGGGATCGTCGGCACCATGCGTGCTTCCTTCCTTCTGATTGCAGTTGTGGGTGCCGGGGTTGCTTTGACGCCGCCGGCCTTTTATTACTTGGGCACCGCGCTTTTCTTTTTTGGTATTGGGATTGCCGGAACCAATATAGCTGGTTGGGCGCTCATGCCCGATTGTGCAGATCTCTTTCCGCCTAACGATCACCCGCTGTTTTTTGGACTCTTTACGGCGGCCAACAAGGTCGCATCCGGCTTGAGTGGAGCGATAGTTGGCTACACGCTGGCGCAACTTGGCATTGCCGGTGGTAGCAGTTCTTCAGAAAGCCAGGCCAGGGGTCTTTATTGGCTCGTTTATATCTATCCGATCGCAGGGGCCGTGTTGGGCATTGGCGGTATCGCAATGTACCGGTTTCTGAGGTCGAGCCGTTTCGAACGGCCACGCTTCAATGTATAGTTGCGACCGATCCCGTGCCCTTTGGCCCAGCTCTTGGCGACCGTCTGGGCGATGCTTCGCTGAATGGGCACTGCAAGCTTGGGGGCAGCCGGACATCGCCCGCGCCTCACGCCTAGAACAATCGCTTTAGCGTGACTTTCCAGACCCTGCCAATGCCAGGCAATGCACTAAGATTGGCATAAGTATCGGCGCCGGGCGTGAAATAACGTTCATCGGCCAGGTTGTTCACGTTCACATCGGCTTCCCAAACATCCCATTGCGCGAAGGCCGAGGCATTCAAGGTGACATAGGAGGGATAGGCAATTGCGTTGGGAACAGTTTGCCGGGTCTTGCCGACATAGGTGCCGCCAAACGTCGCTCCCCAATTGCCCCAGGACTGCGCGTCGCCGGTCCAGGTCAGATAGGGGCTGATCACCGCATGGGGCAGCAGCGTGTTTTCATAATCGCCGCCGCGTCCCGGCAGGGTGGAAAAGTCGAACACGATATAGCTGCCGCCAAAGCCGTTCTGCGGCGTCACGCCATAGCTGCGTGCCGGGACATAAGAGAAACTGTGATCCGGTCCCTTGATGCTGGTGTGCTGCAAGGAGGCAGCCAGGCTCAGGCTGAGATTGGGGGTTGCGACATAACGCAATTCCAGCTCGGCACCGCGCGCCACTGTGCCCATCACCGTGGTGATGCCACCCGCACCCTGGTTGAGCTGGGTCCGGTTCTGGACATACCAGTCCAGGCTGCCCAACAGATGATTGTCCAAACCGGCGAACTTCACGCCCACTTCGTTGAGAAAGGAATTGGACAACCAGTCCCGGCCCGCCAACAGGCTGGTCAGGACCTGGCTGGCCTGGCCGATTTCAATGGCTGTCGATTTGGCGGTGGTGACATAGGGCACCAGGCCCCAGGGCGTTTTATAGGAAAGGCTGGCGGAATAGGTGAAGCGTCCGGCATTGCCGCGCCCCGATGACGGCTCGAACGCCAGGATGCCCGGATCCGCCGAGCGCACATTATAGTCGTCATAACGGCCGCCCAAGGTGAGATCGAGACCGTCATCCCAATCCAGATCGCTGGTGAGGAACACACCGGCATCGCCTGTGTTGGTGCGCACATCATTTTCCCAACCCATCCCGAGGGTGCCGGACGGATGGCTGTTGAACGGGGAATCAATGATATCGTTGGGGGCCGGCCCCATACTGATATCGCGTCGGTCCAAGGCGATCACGCCACTGTTGAAACTCTCTTTGCCGATGGCGTGAACATAGCGATAGGACAGGCCCGCCACTGTCTGGGTCTTGAGCTGCCCGAAATCGCGCTTGAGGTCATAGCGCAGCCGGGTTTCACCGATCTGGGTACGATAGGAACCGGGAAAGCCGTAAGAGACAAAGCGGTCGTTCTGAAGCGTGTCGCCGAACACTTGCAGGCGCAGCGTTTGGCCGTCACCCACGGTCTTGGCCGCTTCCAGGAAAAGTGTGTGGGTGATGGTGTTGGAAAAGTCCACGCCCCGCGCCACATACACCGTGCGCCGGTCCAAGCTGGTGGTGCCAAAGCCGGTATCGAGCCGGTGCGCCGCATCCTGGCAGCCCATGCAAGCCAGCGGCTGGAAATTGGGATCGAAGGCGTAAGGGTTACCGCCCAGATCGTTGAAAGTGAGATACTTGCCGTTGGCGGCATGCAGCGATGTGTTGCGGCCGGTGATATAGGTGCCGTTGTCGATCAAAGCCTGGGTCAGGCGGTTCCAGCCCGGTGTCTGCACGTCGCCGTTGGAATGATAATACATATAGTCGGCGGCGAGGGACCAATCGCCCAACACCAGGCCGCCGGACAGTTCCACCAGCTGATGGCTGGGATGGATACCGCGGTAGAAACTGAAACTGTCGTCCAATTCGCCATAGGCATGCAGCCCGCCTGCCGCCTGGCCGATCGTGACGGGTATGCCGATGCCGAGTGTGGCGTTGCGCTTGGAATAGCTGCCATAGGTGACACTGGCTTGGCCGCCAAAGCTGTCATTGGCGCTCACTGTCTCGGGCAGGAAGTTGACCAGCCCGCCAACCTTGCCGGCGCCGTAGATGGGCGATGGCGGACCGCGCAGGATTTCGATTCCCGCCGCATCGCCCAGGGGGGTGGTATAGGTGCCGCGATTTTCCGCCCGCTTGAAGCCGCGGAAATAATTCTCGGCCAGGGTCCCACGCAGCGAGACCGAGCCTTCCACGCCATAATAGCTGGCGGTGTAGGCGGAAGGCGTGATGGCGGTGAGATCGTTGACGCCGGCGATGCCGTAGCGTGCAATGGTGGCGTCACTGACCAGCGTGACCGCGCGTGGCGTTTCGATCAGCGGCTTGTCCAGCCCGAAGGCGGCGCCATTGCTCCGTGTCTCCAGCAGATGGACGGGATCCCCTTCCACGGTGATGGATTCCACTCCCTGCGCCCAAACACTATGCGCAGACACTGCCGCCCATGCGGCAGCCACCAGAACCAACCAACCCCTTCTCATGGCAGGGTACATAGGCATTCCTCTCGGAAATGCCATGTAACATTTTACGTCAATTGGCCAGCATAATATGTTGACAAATTGTCACATGTATCACTTTGATATTATTGCATTTTCCAGAGATTGATGAATGTCGCAGTGTCCGCGACGACTGCCCCGCTGGCCGCCAACGCCTTCAGGGCATGACGATGGAGGTCCTGCTCATAGGCGGCGCAGGCGTCTTCGGCGATCAGGACATGGAAGTCCTGTTCGAAACCGTCCCAGGCTGAGGAAGCCACACAGCATTCGGTGGTCAGCCCCGCCAGCACCAACGTGTCGACGCCCTTGGCATGAAGTTCCTCGGCGAGACCGGTATGGACGAAGGCGCTGTAGCGCTTTTTGGAAATAATGATATCCCCTGGCAGTGGCTGGGGTCCGATAAATTCCGCGCCATGCGTGCCTTCCAGGCACAGCTCCGGTCCCTCTTCCCCTTGCCGCACCCGCGCTTCGTGGATGACAGCGCTTTCGGCGGCGGAATTGGTGATGAGGCGTACGAACACCACCTCCACGCTTGCCGCCCGCGCGGCCTCCACCAACGCCTGGGCTTTCTCCAATGCCGCCTGGGGTGCCGTCATGTCGGCGCCGCGCTTTGCCATCTCGCCATCCGGGGCGCCGAAATCCACCTGGCAGTCGATGACCAGCACGGCGGTGCGCTTGGGTGCGATCCAATCCGCTTTCATGGGAATGCTTGGCGCAACCGGGGCAGGATTTCACGCCCGGTCACGCGCAAGCCCTGCAAATAGTCGTCATAGACGAACATCAAGCCATCGATATCGCAGTTGCGCAGAAAGGCTTCGATCTTGGCGGCGCAGGTTGCCGGCGAGCCGACCGCCGTCTGGGTCATGAAGGCGCCCTGCGCCCGCGCCGTCATGGCATTTCCGGCGACGCCATAACTCTGCAGCATGCCCAGCACGGCACCCTCGTCCAGCCCGTCGCGATATTTCTGCGCCTTGGCTTCGGCTTCGGCATCGGTTTCACCCGTGATCACGGTCATCATGCAGTAGGTGCGGATGGGCTTGCCCAACTGTGCCGCCAGGGCGCGGGCGCGCGCCGATGCATCGCGGGTTTCCGCTTCGTCGCGGCCGCCGATAAAACAGCCATCCGCCTCGCGTACGGAAAAGTCGAAACCGCGCTTCGACATGCCGGCACAGATCAGGAAAGGCGGCTTGAGCGGTTTGGGGTCGCTGACGCAATCACGGAAATCGAAATACTTGCCTTGGAAGGTGACGCTGGGCTCGCGCCACAACCGCTTGACAATCCTGGTCCATTCCTCGGTAAGGTCGTAGCGCGCATCATGATCCAGGGACGCGTCCCAGGCATCCATTTGCTCGAACTCGCCACGGTAAGCGCCGGCCACGATGTTCAATCCGGCGCGGCCGTTGCTGATGTGATCCAGGGTGGCGATCATCTTGGCGGCCACCGCCGGATTGTGCAGGATGGCATGCAAGGTTGCCCAAACCTTGACCCTTTTGGTGACGGCGGCGATGCCTGCCATCATGGTCGCCGCTTCCAGGCTGGTGCCCCAATGGGATGTCGCGCCGCCGAAACCGCGCCACTTGCCCATCGCCATCACGAAGTCGAAATTTTCCTCCTCGGCGGCCAAAGCGGCGTCGCGATTCTGCACCCAGCCACCGTCCAGCATCGGTGTCGCCTGGGAAACGATCCACCCACCATTGGCAACGGGCAGGAAGACCCCGAATTCTTTCATGCCCGCCTCACATGCGGTGGCCGCATGAACGTGGCCCCCAGCAGGACCAATGCCACCAGGACGGCCAATGCGACAAAAAACGGCGTGAAGCTTCCGCTCCGGTCACGGGTGACACCAGCCAGTGTCGGCGCCACCGCGCCGATCGTGGAAATGAGATTGACCGCGGAATAAAGCTCCAGATAGGGGCCGCGCCCGAAATAATCCAGCAACAGAATGGTGGCGGCAAACAGGGTCAGGCCATAACCGATGCCGATCCCCGCGGCATAGACCAGCATCATGGGCAGGTCGCGGGCGACGCCCAAGGCAAGCATGCCCGCCACAAGACAGCTCAACGAGATACAGAGCAGGGTTTTGGCGCTGACAAACCGGGTCAGGATGCCGCCGGCAAACCGGGCGCTGGAATTCACCAGCGCCTCCACGCTCATCATGCTGCCCGCGATGATCGCAGCCACGCCATGCTGGGTGAGGTGCGCCACCGATACCGAACTGGCGGTGATGCCGCAGAACTGGAAGGCGGCGAAGGCGGTGGCGATAATCCAGAATTGTCGCGTCTGAAGCGCATCGCGAAAGGTCCAGCGTTCGGTGGAAATGTCGGGGTCGCGATCGGCGGCGGCGGCGACATCGGATCTCGCGTCCACGACCAAGGCGGCGGTCACGCCCACAAGAACGATCAGCCCGCCCACCACCAGCCAGTAGCTGCGCCAATTACCGGTCGCATCGATCACTCCGGCATAGAGCAGCGGTCCCGCCACGCCGCCCAATCCGCCCACTGTGAAAAACAGCCCTATGGCGAAAGAGGGCCGCGCAAACAGGCGCGAGAGAAGATAGGTGGCCGGCACCGAATCCAGCAAGGTGAATCCCAGGCCAGCAAGGGACGCTCCGACGAAATAACCCAGCAACCCACCGGTTTGCGCCAGGCACAGAAAGGCCAGCCCCATCACCACGCATCCGCACAGCAAGGCGGCGCGCACGCCGAAGCGGCGGATCAAGGTCGCCGGCACCGCGCTGGTAATGCCGCAGAAAAAGCCCAGCAAGGTGAATCCGAAACCGGCGCCGGTCCAGTTCCAGCCAAGCTCCTTGACCATCGCCGGCAGCACCATGCCCAGGCTGCCGAACGTCGCCGCCGTGATGATGAAGTAGAGCGCGCTCATTAGGGCCAGGGTCAGCCAGGCGCGCCCGCCACGCTCGATCCCAGTCATTGGCGCGCCCTATCGGTTTTCCAGGGTACGCTTGATTTCGGCGGGGAAATCGCCCAGCACCTTCAGCATCTCGCAACGGGCACGTTCGACATTGCGGCTGGCGAGAGCATCGGCCAGGGCGCGGTGTTCGGTGAGCGCCGCGATCCCGTCGCTGGGATCCGGCCCGCGCATGGCATAAAGCCAGTAGCGGGCGGTCTGGTGATGCAAGCTCACCACCATCTTGGCCAGGGTGCGGTTGCCGCTAGCAGCCGCCACCGCGACATGGAAGGCCTCGTCCATCGCCGCCAAGGCCCGCTGATCATTCTCTTCCACGGCGGTTTCGCCATCGTCCAAGGTGGCGCGGATGGCGGTGATCTCCTCGGCGCTGGCATGAAGCGCGGCAAGGCCGGCGCAATGCACTTCGATCAAACGACGTGCTTCGAAGCTTTCCCGTGCGCCGTCAATGTCCAACGGCGCCACCGAGGTGCCGACCCGGGCCCGGCGCACCACCAGGCCTTCCAGCGCCAGCCGCGCCAGGGCCTCTCGAATGCCCGCCAATCCGCCGCCATAGCGACGCGCCAGCGCGTTCTCATCCAGCTGCTCGCCCGGCGCCAGGGCTCCGATAATGATATCGACCAGGATGCGCTGATACAGGCGCGACTTCAGCAGCCGCGGCGACCATTCGTCCAGCCTTGGTCGGACGTCCTTTTCCCGGACACTTGCCATGGGCCAACCCTTCCGGCCACGACAATGGGGACGCGCCCCGTTAATAACAAGCCCCACCTCCCCCAAGCGCGCCGAACGCCGCAGCTCGCTCTCGAGCCTTGAGGCCGGAATAGCAAAGCTCCAGTGGAGCTTTGCCCGGCCGAACAAGGCAGGAGGGGCTAACTTACGAAGTCGATCTCAAAAACATAGCCGGCGCTGGGACTTCCGGTGCCTTCAAAGCCGGGCGGTCCCACCCCCGCATCGCAGGAAATCAGCTTGCCGTTATGCATGGCCAGCCCATGGGCATCGGCGGTTCCCTCCAGGAATTCCGCGGTTTCCAGCAATTGTCCGGTCTGGGCGTCATATTTCATCAACCCGCAAGTGGTGGTGTGGTGCAATTTCCCGTTTTGCATCACATAGCGGTTGATGTCGGAGGTGCCGGTCACCATCCAAATTGCCCCGCCAGGATGGTTGTCGTCCCAGGCGATGCCATGCCAGCGCGCCGTGGTGATGGGGATCATGAATTCGGGGGCCCAGCTCTTGGGATCCACCCTGAGAATGCCTTTGATCCGGTTGGCCACAATCCAGAGCTTGCTGTCATGCCACATCAGGCCGTGGCAGCCGCCACCATTGTCAGCGGGTCCCAGCGGGATCTGGCGATGGCTGACCAGGCGCGAATCCATATCGACTTCATAGATACCTTCCGGTCCGCCATTGGCTCCCATCCAGACATGGCCGTTGCCATAGGCGAGACCGGAGGTGTTGCTAGAGGGCGTGTGGACTGTCTTGAGCATCTTGCCGTTCCAGTCGAACAGCCAGGCATCTTCGGTGATGGGCTCCCGGCTTTTGCCATAGCCTTGCGCCTTTTGTTCGGCGACCCAAACGCCTTCGGGCGCGATCGCCACGCCGTTGGGATAACCGTGCGGCACCTTGAACAGGTTGCGCGTGGTGACCTTGCGATGGGGAACCTCTTTACGCTTTTCCGGCGGCGTCGCACCCAGGTCTTTGCCTTTGGGATAGTCTTGTGCGATCGCCGCGCCTATGCCGGCGCCCGCGGCGAGACCGAGACCGGTCAGGAATTCGCGCTTTCTCATTATCATTCCTTTCAAAAGCAAAGGCGCCCACCATGGTGAGCGCCTTTTTTTCGTTGGGTCAATCAGCCATCAGTTCGGAAGGGCAAACGCCACCAACTGATCTGACAAGCGCGGCGTCAGGATGCCGTTGCCGCCGGCGGCAAACAGCACATACTCCTTGCCCTTATAGGTATAGACCGCGGGCTGGGCGACGGCCGGCGCTTCCACCAATTGCTTCCACAACACATTGCCGGTCTTGAGATCGACCGCCCGCACCCGGCTGTCCATCGAGGCGCCGATGAAGATCAGGCCCGATGCCGTGATCACCGGCGCACCGATGGTCACCGAGCCCCAGCTTTCCGGCATGTAGAAGCCCCATTTCTGGACCTGGCCGAACGGCTTCTTCCAGTTGAGCTTGCCGGTGTTCATGTCATAGCTCAGCAAGGTGCCGTAAGGCGGCGCCCAGCAGGGCATGCCCCACATATTGAGGAAGTTCTGCAGTCTGAAGCCGTAGGCCGAACCCTGTTGCGCGGCATAACCATCCTTATTGCGTAGCGCGTTGCCGTATTTCTTGTCGGCTTCGGCGCGCGGAATCAGAGAGTAAACCTGCGGCACCACATCGCTGTTCACCACATAGGTGTTGGTGGTGGGATCCAGCGCGCCACCGCCCCATTCCACGCCACCGACCGTGGCCGGCCAGGAGATCGACCCGCGCAGCGAGGGCGGCGTATAACGGCCTTCATCGCGGATGCGGGCCTTCCAGCGGCTGCATTCCCCGAAGCTCACCAGATCGGCCAGCATGGAGACCGGCGGGGTGGTGTCGGGAATCGTGGGTTGCGGCAACGGCACATAGGGTTGGGTCTTGGCGGCGACTTCGCCCTGCACGTCGGAGGCCGGATAGGGACGTTCCTCGATCGGATAGACCGGCTCGCCCGTGTTGCGGTTGAGCACGAACAGGAAACCCATCTTGGTCGCCTGGATCAGCGCTGGGATGGTCTGCCCGTCCTTCTTGATCTCCACCAGGGTGGGCGCGGAATTGATGTCCACGTCCCAGATGTCATGATGGACAAGCTGGCGCGCCCATTTCACCTCGCCCGTCTCGGCATTAACCGCAACGGTCGCGGTGGCATAGGGCATCTCCTTCAGCCGGTCACCGCCATAATAGTTGGGGCTGGGCGAGGACGTGGGAAGGAAGGCAAGACCCGTTTGCGGGTCGACAGAGATACCGGCCCAGACATTGGCCGTGCCGGTCTGGTTGAGCATATCCGGCGGAATGATGTTGAAGGTCCATTTCAGCGCGCCGGTGCGGGCATCAAGGCCATAGACGGTGCCGGGATTTTCTGTCTTGTAGACCCAGTCGTTGCCCGCCCAGCCCAGGATCAGCGTGTCCTTATAGACCGCGGGCGGCTGGATCAGGCCGATCTTCCATTTGTGATTGGTCTTGTCGAAACCATCGACATCGACCACGCCATTCTTGCCAAAGCCGGCGCAAGCCTTGCCGGTGTCGGCGTCGACGCCATGCAGCTCGCCCTGCATATTGCCGATATAGACCATCTTCTGACAGGGCTGGCCGGCGGCGGGATTGGAGGCGGCCCAATAGGCCACACCGCGATTTTTCAGGCCCTGATTTTCATCGCCATTCGAGCCGTTGGCCGAGTAGGCCCATTTCTGTTTTCCGGTATCAGGCTCCAGCGCGAAGATGTGGTACTTGGGCGTACCAATATAAACCGTGTCGTTGACGAACAAGGGCGTGGCGCCCCAGGTGGTGGAATGCGCGCCGCTGCTGACATCGCCGGTGTGGAAATCCCAGGCCTTTTTAAGGTTCCTGACATTATCGGGCGTGATCTGGGTGGCGGTGGAATATTTCTGCGCCTGCTGGTTGCCGCCGAATGCGTCCCAGACTTGCGGCGGATCGTTGTCGGGGCCCTGTGCGGTGGCACGCTGCATCGGCAACAAGGTGACGGAGGCAGCCACAGCGGCGAGACCCAGCGCACCAACGACAAAGGCCTTCTTATTAGTCTTCGACATCGTCAATCTCCACGCTGCGGTCGGCGGCGTCGCCGATCACGTTCATCAGCCAACCGATCAAGGCCAGCGCTTCCGCGGCCATGATGACGGGGCTTTCCAGGAAATAACCGGCGACGGAAGAGCCGATAATGTCCAGCAGGATGGACACCACCAGGAAGGTCTGGAGCCAGTTGGCCCGGCCCGGAACCAGCGCCATGACCATGGAAGCCAACAGCATCAAGGCCGCCGCGCAGGCAACCAGGACGACGCCGCCGGTACCGATCAACCCGGTCGCGGGGGAATAATAGTCATAGATGCAGATGGCGCCCGCGATCAGCGACGCCAATAGGATCAGCCACGCACCGCGCGTGGAATGTCTTTGAGTCAAAGGCCCCTCCCCCAATCACTGGACTTGAGATTTTGCAGTGA
>DATBCP010000266.1:0-2231 GCA_036270435.1 Rhizomicrobium sp.
CCTGGGACGCGCACAATCTGTTCATCATGGGCGCCAGCACCTTCCCGCAGCAGCATGGCTACAATCCGACCGGCACTTTGGGCGCGCTGGCGCTATGGTCGGCGGACAAGATCAAGACCGCCTATCTCAAGAACCCGGGGCCGTTGGTGCATGCGTGATCAGATAGCGCGGGCCGGGATATTTTGTGGCGCTCTTTTTCTGGCGACGCCGGCAATGGCGGCAGATGCAGCGCATGGCAAGCAGCTCTTCGCCGCCTGCATCGCCTGCCACAGCGAGGCGTCCGATGCCCAGGGACCGAGCTTGAAGGGCGTTGCCGGGCGCAAGCCTGGCGCTTTGGACGATTTCCGCTATTCAACCGCGATGAAGCGGGCAGACTTTGTCTGGGATGCGGCCAATCTGCGCGATTACCTGCATGACCCGCAGGCCAAGGTGAAAGGCAACCACATGCCTTTCTCCGGCTTCAGCAACACCAGCGATGCCGAGGACGTGGCGGCTTACCTGCAGACGTATAAATAAAACTAAGCCAGATCGATGGCGTGGCGCTTGAGGTCTTCGAGCGCGCAAAAACCCAGCGCGCCCAGGTGGGTCGCCCGCAGCACCACGCGCGGCGCCTGGCCGGCCTCGAAGGCTTCCTGCCAGCGCGGCGCGCACAGGCACCAGCGATCTCCGGGCTTCAGCCCGGGAAAGCCATGTTGCGGCAAGGGGGTCGAAAGGTCGTTCCCCCTGGCCTTGGAAAAAGCAAGAAACGCCTCGGTCATCACCGCGCAGACGGTATGGCTGCCGACATCCTCGGCGCTGGTGTCGCAACAGCCATTGCGGAAAAAGCCCGTGGCCGGCGCCTGCGAGCAGGACTGCAAAGGTTCGCCGAACACATTGCGTGAGGGGCGGGGACCCCGCCCAAAGTCTCTTGGTTCGATCGACATCGGCATTCCCGCGCGGCTGCGTGCCCATCAGTGGAGCACTGGGGAACGCGTCACACAAGAATCAAATGCGGCTCACCAATTCAGGGCGATGTGACCCACGCCGTCATAGCCCTGGGAGTGCCTGGAAACGCCGCTGTCCACGCTCAGCCCGATATCCAGCCCGTAGCGGTTTTTGAAATCGGCACCCAGCGACCACAAAGCGAGATCCTTGCCAGGTTGGGCGCCATAGGTGGTGAATTGCGGGCCGGCAAGCGTGCTATAGCGGGCCAGGGCGTCATAAGAGCCAAGCTGCCATGCTGCCAGGCCAGCCGGTCGGACAGATGAAGCGTCCAATTCCTATTCATGGGAAGGTCTGCCTGGTTGCGGAACCCAAGCTCCACGTCCAATGCATTGACGGTGTTTGCTCCATAACTCAAGGCAAAATTGCCCGATCCCGAAACCGACGTTTCGTTGTAAGCCGGCATCAGCGCCAAACGGTCCTCGACCGCGGCGTAAGGCTTTATCCAATGCAGGTCGATGCCCGTTTCATAGCGGGCAACGAATTTCTGGCTGGTCAGGCTGGCCGCAAGATCGTCGGTGCCGGAAACGGTCAAGATGCGTTCCGTGCTGATGGCATTCTGCCCGAAGCTACCCAGGAAGGTGCCGTAGATGCGCGGCGTGAACTGGACCGCGCCATAGACGCCAAGCTGGAAGCTGGTGGATTTTCCCTTGCCCAGTCCTGCATCGACATGGAAATGGTCGGAGCCGAACGCCAGCGCTCCGCCCAGCATCAGGTTGGAAGAAACCGGCCAGTCCAGGCCCGCCACCAGGCCCGCCGCGCTGGACGAGAATTTCTGCGAACCGTCGGCCGCATTGCCCGTCGCCACATCGGTGCCGCCAATGATCGCGCCCCATACTTTGGGTCCGCTTTGCAGGAGTGCCGGGCGCATGCGCTGTGCTCCCATTATTCCGGCCAGGTGATTGAACACCGCATTTTCGTAGGGTGCGATCATGGCGTTGTCCGCCCGCGCCAGATCGGCGCCCAATTCGCCGGCAAGCTGCCCGGCATTCGCGGTCAAGGCCGAAGAGGTCTGGTTGGCCAGGTTGCCGAACGCCTGCGGCGCCGAGGTCCCGGCGGCAATGGCATTGTCGATGCCGGCGATGGCGTCGACTTGGTTGAGCGATGCGCCGCTGGCCAGCGCCGGGGACAGTCGGGCGAGGTTGACGATCAGGAAGACGTCATTGGCATCGCTCGAAACGCTTTCGGAGAATTGTGCGCCGTTGCTGACGGTCAACACACTCGTCGCAAAGTTTCCACTCACGCCTCCG
>DATBCP010000267.1:0-11624 GCA_036270435.1 Rhizomicrobium sp.
CGGCACCATGACAGGCCCGGTGGCGGGCTTGGGCGCCCCGTCTCCCTCGGCCCTGAATTGCAGTCCGAACTGCACCCCCGGATCGAAAAAAGCGGTCAGGGCAGCAAAGGGAATATGCAGCGGCGCGGGCAGTTTCTTGAAGGTCAGCGTCACCTCGAAATAATCCTCCTTCACCTTCAGCGCCCAATATTGGTGCTGAATGATGATGGTCATTTCATCGGGATATTGCTCTTTCAAGAACTGCGGAATGTCCACTCCGTCGGCATGCGTCTTGAAGGTCAGGTAGAAATGATGCGCTCCGATCAGGCCGGACTTTTCGATACGCCGCAAAGCCTCCCGCACGACGCCGCGCAGCGCCGAGTCGGTAAGAGCTTGATAGCCGATAAAGTCTTTTGCCATAGGGCTTCGAGACTAAGCGCCGCGTGTATGGAGTCAATTCCGACGAAGCCGCCTCGGCCCGCCAATCCTGCGGATATTAGCTCAAATGTGACAAAAAGGGGAACCCAATCGCTGGAAATCCCGTTGTGAATAAGCGGCATCGCCAGCCCTTTCAGAGGTTTCCGTTATGAAAATCGCGCAGATCGCCCCCCTGGTGGAAAGCGTTCCGCCGACCTTATACGGGGGGACGGAGCGCGTTGTCTCCTGGTTGACCGAGGAGCTGGTGCGTCAAGGTCATGATGTAACGCTGTTCGCTTCGGGAGACTCGCGAACGTCTGCCCGGCTGGAACCTGTCGTGCCCCGGGCGCTCAGGCTGCAGGGCATTCACGATTGCATCCCCGCCAACACCATTATGCTGGACCGGATGATCGCCCGCCAGCGCGAATTCGACGTGTTGCATTTTCATGTCGAGTTTTTCCACTACCCGCTGTTCCGCAATGTCGCACATCGTACCATCACCACGCTGCATGGGCGGCAGGACCTGCCCAATTTGCCCGCCCTCTATCGGGCCTTCCCCCATATGCCGCTGGTGTCGATCTCCGATCGTCAGCGTCCGGCGATGCCGGGCGCGAACTGGCGGGGTACGGTTCACCACGGAATGCCCCAGGATCTGTTCCGCTTGGGCACGGGCAAGGGTGGTTATCTGGCCTTCCTGGGACGCATTTGTGCCGACAAGGGCATCCTGCCCGCGATCGAGATCGCCCGCCGGGCGGGCTTGGAGCTAAAGGTGGCGGCCAAGGTGGACCCGGTCGACCAGGATTATTTCGAGCAGCAGGTCAAGCCGGTCCTGGAAGAAAGCCGCCATGTGGATTTCATCGGCGAGATCGATGACAGCCGGAAGCAGCGGTTTCTTGGCGACGCCAAAGCACTGCTTTTTCCCATCAGCTGGCCGGAACCGTTCGGCCTGGTGATGATCGAGAGCATGGCCTGCGGTACGCCCGTGATCGCCTTCGATTTCGGTTCGGTGCCGGAAGTCATGGAAGACGGCGTGACCGGCTTTGTGGTGAAAACGGTGGAACAAGCCGCAGCCTCGGTACCCAAGCTCGACAGTCTGTCGCGCCGCCTGATCCGCGCCCGCTTCGAAAAGCGGTTCAGCGTCCAGGCGATGGCGCGTGCTTATGTGAACGTCTACGAGAAATTGGCGGCCGAGGAGCCGGTCGCCATGGCGGCGGAATGAATGGAACGTCAATGAATTGAACGCCCGGGAAATTTTGGGGCGGTGCGAAGAGGAACGGCATGGAGGTCAAAACCCTCCCGGATTTGCCTGAGGATATTTCCACTTTTTACATTCAGGCGACGGAATCCATCCAGCAGCGCTGGCCGCGCACCCTCAAACAGGGCGATACGTTCGGCCTGTTCGACGCGCTGGGCGATTGTGTGGCGCCCGGGCTGACTCCGGGCGGCCTTTTCCACAACGACACCCGCTATCTTTCCGGCGTGCAGCTTTTGATCGATGGCCAGCGGCCGCTGTTGCTCTCCTCGACGGTGGAAAATGATAATGTCGTGTTCACCGTCGATCTCTCCAATCCCGACATCTATCACGGCAATGCCATCGTGCTGCCGCGCGAAATCCTGCACATTCGCCGCTCCAAGTTTTTGTGGCAGGGCGCCTGTCATGAGCGCGTCGCGGTGCGCAATTTCGACACCAAGCCGCACAAATGCTGGCTGACCATCAATTTCGCGGCCGATTTCGCGGATCTGTTCGAAATCCGGGGCATGCAGCGGCCAAAGCGGGGCGAGTTGACCTGCGCAGTGATCGGCAACGACAAGACGATCTTCCGCTATGTCGGGCTGGACCGGATTGAGCGGCGCAGCGAGATCTGTCTGGATCCGCCACCCCATCAGCTTTCCAAAAGCCAGGCCCTGTATGCCCTGGAGCTGGAGCCGGACGAGCAATTCGCCCTGGTGATGACGGTGCGGTGCACCGATAGCGCCCACCCGCGCGAACCGGCGTCCGATGTGTTTTCCGAGCCCTATCGCGCGGCGCGGCGCGGCGCGGCACGGGCCGCGAGCCTGGGCGGCAGCGCTTCTTCCAGCAATGAACTGGCAAACCGCATGCTGGCCAGGGCCGGGGCGGATCTGTCCATGCTGGTGACGGATACGCCGCTGGGACCCTATCCCTATGCCGGCACGCCCTGGTTCTCCACGCCGTTCGGGCGCGACGGGCTGATCACGGCTTTGCAGATCCTGTGGCTGGATCCCGCTTTGGCGCGCGGGGTGCTGCGTTATCTCGCCCATCGCCAGGCCACCGCGATGGATGCCGGCTCCGATGCGGAGCCCGGCAAGATCCTGCATGAGACGCGGGCCTGCGAAATGGCCAATCTGGGCGAGGTGCCGTTCGGCCATTACTATGGCAGCGTCGACTCCACGCCCCTGTTCGTTCTTTTGGCGGCGCGCTATTTCGAGCGCAGCGGCGATGCCGAGACCATCCGCACTCTATGGCCGCATATCGAGGCGGCGCTTTCCTGGATCGATATCTATGGCGACCGGGACGGCGACGGCTTCGTCGAATATTACCGGATGAGCGCGGATGGATTGACCAATCAAGGCTGGAAGGATTCTGCCGATTCCGTGATGCATGCCGACGGCGCGCTGGCATCAGGCCCCATCGCGCTGTGCGAAGTGCAGGCCTATGTCTATGCCGCCAAAAAAGGTGCGGCGGCCATGGCCGCCGCGCTGGGCCGGCATGAACAGGCAGACACGCTGGCGGCAGCGGCGGAAAAACTGCGCGTTCAGTTCGAGGCGCGTTTCTGGATCGAGAATTTGGGCGCCTATGCCATCGCGCTGGACGGCGAGAAGCGTCCTTGCCAGGTGGTGAGTTCCAATGCCGGACAGGTCTTGTTCAGCGGCATTGCCGCGCCGGAGCGGGCGCAGATTCTCGCCGCCACGCTGCTGACGCCGGAAATGTTCTCCGGCTGGGGCATTCGCACCCTGTCGGCCGGGGCGCCGCGCTTCAATCCCATGTCCTATCACAATGGCTCGGTCTGGCCCCACGACAATGCGCTGATCGCCTTGGGCCTGGCGCGCTATGGCCTCAAGCGTGGTGCCTCGGCCATCTTCGAAGGCCTGTTCGAAGCGGCGGCCCATATGGACATGATGCGCTTCCCCGAATTGTTCTGCGGTTTTCCCCGCCGCCGCGGCATGGCGCCGGTGCTCTATCCGGTGGCCTGCGCGCCGCAAGCCTGGGCCAGCGTGGTGCCGTTCGCGCTGCTGCAAGCCTGTCTGGGACTGGACCTCAGTCATGCCAAACGCGAGATCTGTTTCTACAATCCGCAACTGCCGGGATTTATGGAAGAGGTCAGGATCAACGACCTGCAATTGGCCGATGCGACGATCAATTTGCGCTTGCGTCGCCGCGGCTCGCATACCGAGGTCGCCATCGTTTCTCAGCGCGGCGATATCGGAATTAAAATCACTCAGTAGAGAAGTGGAAGGTGTTTCTGTCGTCTCGCGTCGATACGCTGCCGCTATCGACCGCGGCTCGCTTGCGCCAGCTTTTCTAATTCGCTTCGCTCATAAGAAAAGCTAGGCGTGCTCGGCGTGAGTGGGGGGTGCTTCTGTTGCTCGGTGCACCCCCCGAAACCGCGCTTACCTAATCAATTAGGCAGCGAGTACCATTTCGTTATCGTTGGCACTTGTACGATTAGCCCGATAACGGCGGAACCATACCGGGCGAAAGAACAGTCTTTACACGTCCGTCGATCCTGTTTCGCCCCCACAGAAGCCCGTCCGCGAACGGGCTTGTGGTGGAGGCGCCGGGTACCGCCCCCGGGTCCGGGCCGCTTATTACACAGTCGTTTATCGCCATAGCCGGCAAGCCGGCCTCGTAAATATAGGCGTTGGAGGTTAAGAATTGAAGGGGTGGAACCCATTGACTTTCAAGGGCTTGAGAGGCAAGCCCGGATCATGAAGGTACATTTCGCCAACGAAGCCGAAATCATCCGGATCGGGGAAGGTCTGGTTGCCCGCACCCTGCCCCGGGCGGATTGGACCCATGCCGCCCATTTTGCCGCCGCTCTGTGGCTGATGCACTATCACCCGGAGCTGGACGCGGCGGAGACGATGCCGGGCCTGATCTGCGCCTATAATGAATCGGTGGGTGGGGTGAATGACGACACCAGCGGCTATCATGAAACCATCACCCAGGCATCGCTACGGGCCGCGCGCGGCGTGCTCGATGCCTATCCGCCGGACATGCCGGTCCACCGCATTGTCAACGCCTTGCTGTCGACCAACCTGGCCAATCCCAACTGGCTGTTGGAATATTGGTCGCGGGAGCGGCTGATGTCTGTGGAAGCCCGCCGGCAATGGGTGGAACCGGATCTGAAATCCCTGCCATTCTAGCGCGCGAATCCGCTAGTGTCGTGGTTTCGACGTTCGCCCTGCCATTGATATCAATCTCAAGGCGAACTTCGAAATCGAAGGACACTGGGACTTCCCTCATGCAGCAATATCACGATCTCCTGCGGCTGGCCTGCGACAAGGGCGTGGAAAAGCGCGATCGCACCGGCACCGGCACGCGCTCCATCTTCGGCCATCAGATGCGCTTCAACCTGGCCGACGGTTTCCCGCTTGTCACCACCAAGAAAGTACATCTGAAATCGATCATCTATGAATTGCTGTGGTTTCTGCGTGGCGAGACCAATGTTCATTGGCTGCAGGAGCATGGCGTCACCATCTGGGACGAATGGGCCGATGCCAATGGCGAACTGGGTCCGGTCTATGGCTATCAATGGCGCAGCTGGCCATCCCCGATGGACGGCACCATCGACCAGATCGCCAACCTGATCCGCGACATCAAGGTCAATCCGGATTCCCGCCGCTTGATCATCACCGCCTGGAATCCGGCCGACATTCCCAGAATGGCGCTACCGCCCTGCCACTGCCTGTTCCAGTTCTATGTCGCGGATGGAAGGCTCTCCTGCCAGCTCTACCAGCGCTCCGCCGACATCTTTTTGGGCGTTCCGTTCAACATCGCCTCCTATGCGCTGTTGACCATGATGGTGGCGCAAGTGACCGGCCTGAAGCCCGGTGATTTCGTGCACAGTTTCGGCGATGCCCATCTCTACCTGAACCATCTGGAGCAGGCGGACGAACAGCTTTCCCGCAAGCCCTACCCCTTGCCTGCCATGCGGCTCAATCCGGCGGTGAAGGATATTTTCGCCTTCCGGTATGAGGATTTCATTCTGGAAAATTACCAGGCCCATGCCGGAATCAAGGCGCCGATAGCGGTTTAGGGTGCCATTTGACAAAGCCCCCGCGAGGCTTAAAAGACCGGCCGCAAGGAGACTTTCCATGGCTACCGCAGACATTCAAGGCAAGGACCGGACCAAATTGGCCAATGGCGGCGGCGCCTTCCCCTTCTGGGTGTCCATCGTCATCGTCGCCGGTTTTTTCGCGATCCTCTTCGCAATCGCGTACGGCATCGTCCAGCTTTTCTAATCTTTCACCGCCAACCGCTTTTGGTTAGCCTCATCCCAAAAGGGAGAGGACCCATGAAGCTTTTCACACTGCCCGCCTTGTTTCTGGCCGCGCTGACGCACCCCGCGGTGGCACAGATCCAAAGCCATCCCGCGACCAAGGAGGATGCCCGGCCCAATGATCCCAAGGTGCCGGATTCCTATGTCTTGAACGCAAAGTTCGACCGTATCCTGGTGCTGCGGGCCAAGAACAAGACCGACCTGCTCACCGAAATGGAAAAGCAGGTCAAGCAGCAGAACATCAAGAATGCGGTGATCCTGTCCGGTATTGGTTCGGTACGTGGCTATCGCGTCCACAATGTCGCCGGCCGCGATTATCCGGTGCCCGACATGTTCGTCAGCGCCCCCAACACGCCCGCCGACCTGATCGGCATGAACGGCTATATCAACAATGGCGTGATCCATGCCCATATCATCATGGCATTGGGCGACAAGACCGCCACCACCATCTCGGGTCACCTGGAAAAAGGCACCGAAGTGCTGACCTTCGCCGTGGTTACCTTGGGTGTGCTCAACACCGAGTTGGGCCGGGTCGACGACGCAACCTATCGCTGAGTTATTGGCCGCCGGATTTGGGCAATGCAAACGCGATCAGGCTGTCGCCACCGGCGGGGCTTGCCAGGTAAGAGCCGCCGGTCGCCACCACCGCTACATATTGCCGCCCATCCTTGCCTTGATAGGTGATGGGCGTGGCGTGGGCGGAATAATCCAGGTGGGTGGTCCATAGCTCCTTGCCGCTTCTGCTGTCGAAGGCGCGGAAACGCTGATCGTCAGTGCCGCCGATGAAGGTGACGCCGCTGGCGGTGACGATGGGTCCCCCATTGCTGGGGCGGCCCGTGTCCTTCTTGCCGTCCGGCAACAGATCGGAAATGCCCAGACGGACCTGCCAGGCAATGTCGCCGGTATTGACGTTGACGGCGGTGAGCATGCCCCAAGGCGGCTGCTGGCAATACAGCCGGGTCTTGGGATCGACGAAACGACCCGACGTCATGTTCCATTCGCCGCTGGGCTGCTGCACCAGCTTTTCGATATAGCCGTAATTGTTGGTGTTGACGATGAACAGGCCAAGCCTGGGATCGAATGCGCCGCCCGCCCATTCCGGTCCGCCTTCGCCGCCGGGAAAGCGGATAATGGCGTGATCAATGGGAATCGGCTCAAAGCGTTTGGAGCCGGTCAGATGGTCTTTGTCGATCATGGCCTGGCAGGTCGCATGCAGTTCGGGCGTCAAATCGGCCACTTCGCTCAGATCGAAACTGTTCCGCGCCAGTTGCGGCGGCTTTATGGGAATGGGCTGGGTGGGCGAGGCACTTTCGCTGGCCACGGGCGAGGGCGGCACCGGGGTTTCGGTGACACCGAAGATCGGCTCGCCGGTGACGCGGTTGAGGATGAACAACAGCGCGCTTTTGTTCATCGCCGCCACGGCAGGAATGGTTTTGCCGTCTTTCTTCACCTCCAGCAGCACCGGCGGCGTGTCCAGGTCATAATCCCAGATATCGTGATGGGTGACCTGGTAATGCCAGAGATATTTGCCCGTATTGGCATCCACCGCCACCAAACTGTCGCTGAACAGGTTCGTGCCCTTATGGTCGCCGCCATAGCGGTCGAAAGTCGGCGCGGCAAAAGGCAGATAGGCAACGCCGCGCTTGGCATCGATGGTCAGCATGTTCCAGACATTGACGCCGGAACGCTGCTTCCAGCTGTCGCCATCCCAGGTGTCGTGGAATTTCTCGCCGGGGCGCGGAATGGAATGGAAGGTCCAGACCAGCTTGCCGCTTCTGATGTCCCAGGCGCGCACATCGCCCGCCGCGCCTTTGGAAGGCGCTTCCTGCACCCGGCTGCCGAAAATGGCGAGGTTCTTGTAGATGCCAGGCGGCGAGGAATAGCTGTAATAGGCGCCGGGGAGATCATTCATGATCTCCGGCGTCTTGGTCTCCACCACGCCATTGTCGCCAAAGCCTTTGGCCGGCGCGCCGGTCTTGGCTTCCAATGCGATCAGCTTGCCTTGGGCGCTGCCGAAGATGATGCGCGGGCCGCTTCTGGCGTCCCCGGGCCAATAGCCCAACCCGCGAAAGGGCGGCTGGTCGCTGCCGGGCAGTTGATAGGCCCAGACTTGTTTGCCGGTGGTGCCGTCCAATGCCACCACCCTTCCGTACGGCGTTCCCAGATAGATCAGGCCATGCACCATCAAGGGTGTTGTGGTGGAGGTGGGAATGCGACTGCCGCTGAGTTGCGGTGTCGGATTCATGTGATAGGTCCAGGCGACCTGAAGCTTGCTCACATTCTGCGGCGTGATCTGGGTGAGGGGCGAAAAGCGGCCGCCGCTGGCATCATGGCCGTAGGCCGGCCAGTCTTTGGCGGATGGGTCAGCCTGGCTCGCCGCCGATCCGCCAAAGCAAAGGCAGACGGCCATCAGGCCGATCATCAGCTTTTTCATTCTTGTCTCCTCGGGCGCCTAAATACGACAGTGCGACAGCGGCAGGCCCTTGGCGATCAGGCCGGGCAATTCCGCGACACTTGGTAAGACGCCGCTGTTGCGCTCTTTTCGCAAGCGCTCTTCTGTCGCGGCACCGGAATAGACGCCGATCGCCGCGCCCAGTCCGCCATTGTTGGCGGCTTGCAAGTCCAGCGGCGTGTCGCCTACGGCCATCACCTGGGCGGTCTCGTTGACATGGCCGGCTTCCATGGCGCGGAACAGCATGTAGGGCGCGGGCCGCCCATCCGCCACGTCATCGCTGGTGATGCTGGCCACGAAATAATGCTGCCAGCCCAGATGCGACAGTACCTGAGTGGTGAGCATCCGGTCGAAGCCGGTGGTGGTCGCCAGGATCAGTTTCATGGCCTGCAGCTCCTTCAACGCCTGTTCCGCGCCGGGAATGGGCTGAACCTTTTCATAGGCCTTGCTGGCGGTGGTGGTGAAGTCGCGATAAATCGCTTCGATCAAGGCGGGCCGCCCCGATTGCGACCCGCGCTGCTCGACAAAATGCTGCACCATGCCGCGCTTGGAAGCGCCCCGCCATTCGCTCAATTCCTGCGACGTGACGGTGATGTCATGGCGGGAGAACGCGCCCAACATGGCATCCGGAACTTCACCATGGTCCCCAATGATGGTGCCGCCGATATCCAGGATCACCATCTTCAAGGGCATGGGCGGGTCATCGTCGCGTTGCGCCGGCTGGGCCGCAACGTTGGTGGCCAAGCCCGCCAGCGCGGGGATCAGGGTCAGGCTGCGACGCCGGGACAGCATCAGCGGCCCATCTCGTCTTCTTGATAGACCTTGATGATCTCGGCGAAGTTCTTTTCCGCCTTGAAGCCCATGCTGCCGGCAAGCCCGGCGTCATAACGGCCGGCCCAGCCTTTGACGATATTGGCGACAAAGGGATCTTCCACCCGCTTGATCAAGGCGACGGCCTGTTCACCGGCCGCGTTACGCAGGGCTTCGATCTGCTCGCCCACCGTGGCGGAGACACCCGGCATAGTCATGGAGCGGCGCGGTCCCAACGACGAAGTGTCGATGGTGGCGGCGGTGATGAAAAATCCCACTGCGGCCCTGGGGCTGGCGAACCAATGACGCACATCGTCTCCCACCGGCAGCGGAGCTTCCTGGCCCGCCAAGGGTTCGCGCAGGATGCCGGAAAAGAAACTGGACGCCGCCTTGTTGGGCTTGCCGGGACGGATGCAGATGGTGGGAAGGCGCACACCGACGCCGTCGAGATAACCCTTGCGGCTATAATCAGCCAGCAAAAGCTCGGTCATCGCCTTTTGCGTGCCATAGCTGGTCGAAGGCGTGAGCGCAAAATCGTCGGGAATGGAGTCGGGAAAGGGCGGGCCGAACACCGCCAGGGTCGAGGCAAAAACAAAGCGGGGCTTGTAGCCGCTCCTTTCATGTTCCTGGCGAATGGCTTCCAGCAATGCCCAGCTGCCGTTGAAATTGATCCGATAACCTTTCTCGAAATTGGCTTCTGCATCGCCCGAAACGATGGCGGCCAGATGAAAGACCACATCGGGCTTGTCCTGGATCAGGGTTGCCGCCACGCCTTTCTCGGAAAAATCCGCGACAATCGGCTTTGTGCTTTTGGGCGCCCCCGCAGGAATTGGCGAGTCGACCACGTCCACCAAAGTCAAGCTTTGGATCGGCTTGCCGCCCAGGGTCTTGCCGGCCACCAGCCGCTGGACCAGCTTTCGGCCGATCATCCCTCCGGAACCCGTCACCAGAATGTTCATAGCGTCTCTGTTTTGTCGCGTTGCGAGCGGTACATATGCCATCTGGCCCGGCCAACAACCAGCATGCTGCGTTGCACCATCAGATGCGATTTGCTCTCAGGATGAACATGCTTTGACGCGCCTTTAGCCGGGGGATAGCGTCGCTGAAAACAGGCCCGGAATCGGCCGTTGGGGAGGGAAGTTGCTCGTGAAGTCTTCTTTGGCATTGGCCTTGGTTTGTTTTCCGTTCGCGGCGCTGGCCGAGGACGCCATCCCCCGTCCCTATGGTACGCCCGAACATCAATGGGCCTCGCCGCCATCGGGCGGGCAATGGGGCTCGACCGCGGGAATCGAACGCGGTCCGCACGGCGAGATTTGGGCTATCGACCGTTGCGGCGCCAATAGCTGCGATGGCTCCGATCATGCGCCCATCGTTCAGCTCGATCTCAAGACAGGCAAGGCCGTCAAAAGCATCGGGGCTGGCCTGTTTGTCTTTCCGCACGGCCTGCATGTCGACCGCCATGGTAATGTCTGGGTGACGGATGGCGCCATTTCCAAGGATGGCACCAAAGGCCTGCAGGTGACCGAACTGTCGCCCGATGGGAAGGTCCTGATGACGCTGGGTGTGGCGGGCCAGCGCGGCAATGACGAAACCCATTTCCAGTCGCCCAGCGATGTGATTACCACGCCCAATGGCGATATCTTCGTCACCGACGGCCACTCGCCCATCGCCCCCTTCATTCCCGCCGGCCTCAATATGCGGGTGATGAAATTCGACTCTCATGGCAAGTTCATCACCCAATGGGGCAAGGCGGGCTCAGGGCCGGGTGAATTCAACAACCCGCACGCCCTGGCGCTGGACGGCAAGGGCCGGCTGTATGTCGCCGACCGCGTCAACAACCGCATCCAGATCTTCACCCAGGACGGCAAGTTGATCACGGAGTGGAAGCAATTCGGCCGTCCGTCCGGCTTCTACATCACCGGCGACCGGCTTTATGCCATCGATGCGGACTCCACGGAGCAGACCCATCCCGGCGGCTGGAAGAAGGGCGTGTGGATCGGCAGCATTTCCCAGGCCAAGGCGGAATATTTCGTGCCTGACGAACAGGCCGGCGAGGGCGTGGTGGTCGCCCCCGACGGCAATATGTATGGGGCGGTGAATGTAGCGCCGCGCGGCATAACCCGGTACCTCAAACATTCAGCTTCAAAGGAGAAGCGGTCATGAGCGACAGCAGACGAAACTTCCTTCTGAAATCCTTTTCGGCCAGCAGCGCCGCCTGGCTTGCCGCCAATTGGCCGACCGAGGTGGCGGCCGCGGAAAAAGCCCAGGCGATGGGCGCCTTCACCTATTTCACCCGCGAGCAGGCGGGCGAAGTGGACGCGATGGCGGCGCAGATCTATCCCAGCACCGACACGCCCGGCGCGCGCGAGGCCCAGGTGATCTATTTCATCGACACGGCGTTGGTGACGTTTGCCCAGGACAAGCAGGACATCTATGCCAAAGGC